>NZ_JAPMXC010000011.1 GCF_026624755.1 Robbsia betulipollinis | reverse complement strand
AGCCCGGCTGACACGCCACGCGAGATCTCTTCACGTTCACTCAAGGTCAATGCCCGCAGCGATCGCTTACGCGGAGCAGGGGTGTAACCCCCGCATAGCCGGATTACGCCGTAGATCGACCCGGCGGGCTTGCCTATGGCCTTGCCGATCCCAAGAAACGATTCACCTGCGCGCCACCGCCGCCAAACCTCCACTTTGCCTTCTGTCGGCAACCCAGGCCGTCCCATTTGTGTCATTCGTCAACCCTCCTTCATTCGATATTAATATGAAGGTGTTGCAACGACCCATTGAACCTACCGTCGCTTTTGACAAGATTCCATATCGAGCTTCGCGCTCGCCGGTTCCTCGCGAAGCCGGCTGATCTCGGCCTCCATCTCTGACACACCCGGCTTCACGCGGGTGGCGGCCGGGGCTGCGCCAGAGACGCCCGCTTACGCGCCCAGTTGCTAATCGTCGCCACCGGCACCTCAAGGCGGCGTGCCGCCTCGTTATGCCCCACAGAATTGGCCAACCTTGTCGCTTAAGTGCGAAATTCCTCTGTGTAGCGACAATTCGGTACGTTCTTTTCGACCATCTTGACCTCCGTTCAACAGATTATCCAACGTCTCTGCTATACGTCGTTTCGAGGCATGGTCAGTCCGCTTACTTTTATCGAATCACGCTCACTTTTTTCTATAGCGCCGATGCTCGACCATCACGCCAATGATCTGCAGCGGTTCGGTATCGCTGCGCAGCGTGGGGTAGTCATCGTTCAACGGCGCAAGCTCAAACACTTCCTGACCCGTCAGGCTTACCCCGCGCGGCCGGTATTTCTTGAATGTCGCGTCCTGCGAGCCGTTCTTCGCCACGACAAAGTCCCCCGGACGCGGCGCAAGCTCCGGATCGATGACGATCCGGTCGCCTTCGTGAAATTCCGGCGACATCGATTCACCTCGAATCACTAGGCAGAACGCGCTTTCCGGCAGGTCAAGATCCGTCAATAAAAAATCGAAGACGTCCCCGGTGGAGAACGGATCCCGCATCTCCGTCATCTTTCCTGCCTGCACATAGCTGATCACCGGCAGGCGTGTCTCGCCGATGGTAGCGTGCCCCACGTTACGGTCCGGAAGCGAAGGGGGCTGCCGCGTACTGGCTGCGTCCCGCGTCTGCGCGGACACGATCATCGGGCCTTCGCCCGTTTTGAGCCACACCGCGCTGCAACCGATCATCCTCTCGGCTTCCAGCATGCCTTTTTGGGACATGCCGCGGCTCTCCCAGTTGTTCAGGGTTTGCGGCGAATGGTTCATCAGCGCGGCGAGCGACGACTGTCCCGTCGCGGACGTCAATTGCGCTGCCGCCTGGTACAGGCGCGTCATGGTCTCGTGCATAGCAGGAATCATCGCGTATTTAAACAAATTGTTGTTACACATTTTGTTTGTCTTTTTGATAAACGTAGTGTTTAATGCATTTGTGGACGATAGCACGAATCGACGCGAAAGACGAATCGAAACATGCGTGGACGGTGCGCGATGGGGCCCGACAGCTCGCTTTTCCACGCGTCGATACCTTCGGGAGAAAAGCAATGACAATGGAAGACCGGATGCAAAATTGGGGCGGCGTGGTGCGGTCCCCACGGTTCAAGGCCAGCACGTGCGCGGTGTGGGCACAATGGTTCATCGCGCTGCGTGATCAGGGAACCCGTGCGTCGACGGCGCCGTTCGTGCATGACGAGGCAGACGCCTGGGCAATCGAGCGAGCCTGGCGCGAGATACCGAATCCCGTTACCAAAGCTTTGTTGAAAGCATGGTATGTACAAAATATGAATTTCGGGCAATTGCGCACGTATATGTGGCGTGAACATCACGCCCGGCTGCGTGCACATACACTGGAGTTTGCGCTCGCGAATGCTCGACGTGATATGGAAAACTCGTTATCGAATCAAAAAAAATTATCCAAGGTAAAAAATAAGGCTTGTGAGTTGTACGAACCAGTTATATAGTGAATTCCAGATGACCGATTGCCGCGTTACCGCGTGCCCCTCCCGCTGCCTTACGGCAGCAAAGGCATGCCTGGTAAATGCGACAGTCGATTTTCTCGTTTGTGGGTCGGGAGCGATATATGTTCCGTCCCTGTTTTGAAATTTTCACGTTTTAACACCAACCGCCCATCGGCGGTTTTTTTTCGTCTATGCGTTTCTCATCGAACGCAAACAGCACCCCCACCGGAGCATCACATCATGGCAACGTCTACAAGCAACGATCCCTCGACCTACGCCGCCGGCACGACGCCCACGGGCAGCGAGCAGGTATTGGCGAACCAGTCGGGTTCACTGGTTTCTCTGACCACGGCGCAGCTTTCGCAGCTTTCCTACAATTCGCTCGCGTTGTGGAAGACCTACGATACCGTTGCGCAAATGAAGGCAGCCGCCGGCCCAACGTATCCGCGGGTAAAGTGGCGTGGCTATAACTACGTCGGCGACGGCGGTGGCGGCGAAGGCGTCTACGTCGTTCCAGGCAGTGGCACCACCTACACGGCGGACGAGGGCACAGTATTCGCGACGACGGCCGGCGGCTTTGTGCTGCGCGATATTCCCCATGGGGATGTGAAAACGTCGTGGTTCGGGATGACGTATCCTTCCGGCGCTGCTGGCACGCCATTGAATCCGACGTCAAGTTTCGGCACCTACCATCCGAGTACGGACTTTTCGCCGGCGTTGCAAGCAGCATCGAATTTCGCTGCTGCTGCTGGTCGTGCCCTGCATATCGTGGGCCGCGCAGGATCGTACCGTTTGGGCTCCAGCGTCACGTTGAAAGGCGTGCGGCTCACGTACGGTGATGGCGCATCGCTGGACAATATGTTCGCTACGCAGCTCAATTGGGCTCCGACCACTATCGTGGATCTTGCGGCGGGTTTGATTCTCAGCGATACGGATCAGCTGTTGCAGGATCTCTCCGTGGTCATGATGGCCGACACCAAATGGCCTACCACGGTCACGTCGCCAACCCTGATCTCGGGCGGGCAGCTCACCGTTCCCTCAGGATTTGTATGGCATACCGATGTGCTGCCCTACTCTGCATGGGCCCCTGGCCTTGCAGGTATTTCTGTTACGAATCGATGCGGCCTGAAGAATGTCAATACGCTGTATGGCAAATTCGGAGTTACCTGCAATGCTTACGTGGGGCATATTGTTTTCGACAATTGCTCCATTCAGGGCGGTTGCGCCGGTCGATTCTGGATTCAAAACGGACAAGACAACTTCTTTATTGGCGGTGGATCGGACGGTTACTTCGCATCCGAATTGCTGTGTGAAGATGGCTTTTCCGGAACCATCATTCGTTACCATCAATACCATACGCCGGTGGGTTGGTATCAGTGCAGTTACTCGGGTACCGGCACCTATAAGGGCATCTCGATCGAAGGACTGCAGATGTCGATTGAATCGCTCAGCGAGGCCTGGATTTTCATGGCCCGTAGCTCGATCAATCTTATCGACTGCGTTGCTGGTGGTACGTACTATGCCTATCCCGTTGGCACGTCCGCTTTCGAGCTGGCGCACAGCCTTCCCGATGCGCTGTTTGCAAACAGTAAGCGCAATATGTATTCGTGTGGCCGCCTCGGTATCGTTAGCCAATTCCGAGTGGAGCCGTCCGGACCTGGAGAAATCTCGCCGACTGGTGGCACCGGTACCTATTCGGCACAATTCAGCGGCTTTCCGTCGAATACGACCAACTCCGATTTCTCGATGTTCCGTTTAACGAACGTCGACGTTTCGTACATTACGAACGATAGCTCGTATAAAACAAACATTGCATGGCTGCGCAATCTGAATGCGTTGGCAGACCGTTCGGATCCGGCGACAAAAACGCGTGCCCCCAAAGTCGGAAACATCGCCGTGGGGACGAACGCTTATTCGGCGTCTATGGGATTGGGTATCGCAGGAAATTGCTTGTCAGCAAATGGCGGCGGGTGGTCGATATACAATTCGAATTCGTCGTATCCCGGATCGGCGAAAATCGATACGTATCAGAACTGGTTGGCGGCCGGCGTCACACTTGTCATCCCAGAGAACATCTCTCGGATGGTCGGGAGTAACCCACTGATCATCGAGGTCACGAGCACCGGCAGTGCAACAAATGTCGCTCCCATGTCGCTATACATGTCGATTTCGGCAAACAATGTCGCGGATGGTCAGCAGGGTTTGTATTACTCGATTTACACGGCTGGGTCGTGCGGTGTTTATGTCTCGACGAGTGCGGCGAAGAATGACTATCTGGCGACTGGCGTTGGTACGGACGGCGGACTCACCTTCCAGCCCACGGTATTCAGCGGAAAGGTTTTCGCGAAGGGCGTGACCGTTACGGAAACGGGCGTCAATTGCAGCGCGACCGGTTCCAAGGTCTACATCATCGCCCCGATGGTGAATTTCGGGTCACTGGCGGAGTACAACCCGCATCAGCATCCAGCGTCGCTGGACCCGTTCTTCCTTGCGTCCGGCCTGCGCCAAGCCGGTCGCACATTCGTGACGACCACCGCCACCGGCGGCGCGACCACCGCGGTGACGATCGCCGATTTCCTGGTGGCGATCGATGCGACCGCGGCGGCGGGTACGGTCATGCTTCCTGCCACGCCTTTCGATGGGGAGGTGCATGTCATCAAGAAGGTCGACGCAACGGCCAACACGGTGACGGTCAATGGCAATGGGGTACTGATCGACGGTGCATCGACGTACGTGATCCCCGGCAGTGCGAGGGGGAGCGTTCGTCTGCAATATGTGGCGACCACGTCCACGCCGCATTGGTACGTCGTGTAGGAACGCTCCGCGGCCGGCTATTGCGTAGACGTATCGCAGCCGGCTGCCGGACGTTCCGTCTTTCAATGTTCACCCACCACCGCCCCCGGGCGGTTTTTTTTCGTCCACGCCCTGACCACCATGCGCAACCGAAACCGTGATGGCTTCGCCTACGATCCGCCGCTGCCGGGCCGGCTTGCCGCGCGGCACACCTTGCTCGCCGAAATCTACATGGGTTGGCAGATGATGACGCTCGGGTATAGCGGGCAGGCCAACGGCGACGGTACCGGCGTCCTGCATCAAGTCCTCGCGGGCATCGGCATCGACGACATCTGGGGATATTCCTTCATCGCCGTCGGGACCTTCATGTTGCAGTGCGCGTTGATCGAATTCCTGTGGGGGCGGCGCTGGGAAGACTACGCGATCTGGCGGCTCGCTGGCGCGCGTCGGTTATGCGCGCTGTGCGCGATGTTTCTCTGGATGATCGCGCTGTACCTGCAGGTCACCACGACCTTGAACATCTTCAAAAGCCTGGCGCTGATGGTCCCGCTTCATCTGGCGATGGCGTTCTACTTTTTTTACGAGACGACGCGTGTGCACTTTTTTATCGGAACGTGGCATGCCGCGCATCGTGCTCGCTGAACTGTTGGTGCTGTCTACGTTGTCCGCTTCGGCTTCGTACGCGGCGGTCACCGTGACGCCACCGGGCGAGACGACGAACGATGCCTTTATCAAATATGTCTGGGTGCTGTTGATCGCGGTGCTGGCCTGGGCGGCATCGTCGTTGCCGGTCCTGGCGGAGTGGGAGGGCGGCGGCGGGCGGCGACGCCTGGTGATCGCGCAAGGCATCCTGCAGGCGGTCTTCTTCGGCTTCGTCGCGTTCTGGGCGAGCGTCGGAGCGGGGCAAAACATCATGGCCAGCTATATCGCCGCGGCGAGCGCCGCGTACCTGGGCGAGCGGCATTTCGTGTTCGGTCGCAAGAACAAAACGGAGGGCGCCGACGTGCCCGACAAACATCCAGAACGAGGTGAACCATGACCCATATCAAGATTTCCCTGGTGAACGACTGGCGGCGGTTCTACACCTGGTCGTCGGTGCGGTTCTCCGCTGCTTTTGCCGTGCTCACGGTGGCGCTGGCGCATCTGCTGCCGACGCTCGCCGAGCATTGGCCGCAGTTGCTGCCGGCGCTGATGCACTGGTTCCCGTCGGCGGATCAAAGCGTGTGGCCGGCGCTGGGCGCGGTGGTGATGATCCTGGCGCGGGTGACGTCGATTCAGAAGGTGAATCCATGAATCCCAACCGCAGGGCGTTCCTGCTGATGATCCAGCGTGCGGAGGGAACGTCGACCTCGCCCGCGACACGCGCGGTGGGGTACGACGTGATCGTGACCGGCATCGATGGCAGGCCGGAAGTGTTCGACGATTTTTCGCGCCATCCGTTTGCCGGCGGACGCCCGGCCAAACAAGTGCGCCCGGGACTGTGGTCGACCGCGTCCGGCGCGTATCAGCAAAAGCTCGCCAACTGGCTGCATTACGCGCCGCTGCTGGCGCTGCCCGATTTCGGTCCTGCATCGCAGGATGCGATCGCGCTGCGGCAGATCGCGGAGTTCGGCGCGCTGGCGTTCGTCGACGCGGGCCGGATCGAGACCGCGATCGGCAAGGTCGCACCGCTCTGGGCAAGCCTGCCCGGGGCGGGTTATCGGCAACCCGAGCATTCGCTCGCGCAGGTCTGTGCGTTCTACGAGCAGGCCGGTGGTGTCGTAGGCGCCTGAGCGGCATTCCCCGATAGGTTTTTCCGCCGGCGCGCGCGATGCATGCCGGCGTTCACCCCTGCCTGTGCGGTTCGCACGGGCGTTTTTTTATCCCACAAGGAGCATGACCATGAACCTCACCACTATCTCGGCCGCGATCTCGAAGATCGAAGGCGTCGTGGAGAATCTCGACAAGATCAAGCAGTTCGTTTCCGAAGCCGTCTCGCTGGCGCAAACCACCGAGGCATCGGGCGCCACGAAGCTGGCCGGCGTGCTCGCGGCCGCGAAGACCTTCGTGGCGTCCCTGACGACGACCGCCGAGCTGGCGGAATCGGCCTGGACGGCGATCCATGCGGAGATCACCGCCTACATCAATGGCGTCGTCCAGTTGTGGCATTCGCTGGGTGTCTTCACGAGTGCGCCGGAGGGGGCAGCGGCCGCGGCTGCCGTGGCCGTACCGGCGCTCGCCGGCGTCGCGGCGGATGCGGCGCTCGCCACGGCGTCGACGACCTCGCCCTGAATCCGTTTGCAACGATCGGCGTCGAACGCCGATTGCAGCCAACCCGCGATTCTGGGCACCTTCCCGTTCTATCCGTTTACACATTCATCCCCTATCAAGGAAACATCACATCATGGCAACCACATCCAGCAACGATCCCGCAGCGTATCCGGTAGGTACGACGCCGACGGGCAGCGAAGAACTCTTGGTCAATCAGGCTGGCGCGCTGGTTTCCCTTACGACTTCACAAATTACCCAACTTGCATACAGTTCCGTCGCTTTGTGGAAGACGTATGACACCGTCGCGCAAATGAAGGCGGGAGCGGGTCCGCTCTATCCTCGCGTCAAATGGCGGGGCTACAACTACGTTGGAGATGGCGGCGGCGGCGAGGGGCTCTATACGGTGCCGGCCAGTGGCGTCACCTACACGGCGGACGAGGGGGCGATTTTCGCGACCGCGGCGGGCGGCTATGTGATTCGCGATATTCCCGCCGGCGACGTCCAAAGCACCTGGTTCGGCATGACGTCCGTCTCGGGGCCGGCCAATACTTCGCTCAATCCCACGACGAGCGCGGCCGGGCCCAATCCCTCGACGGACTTCTCCACCGCACTGCAGAATGCGTCGAACTTCGCGGCGGCGGCCGGGCGTGCGCTTCATATCGTCGGTCGTTCGGGTTCCTACCGACTGGCGAGCCCCGTGACATTCACGGGCGTGCGCCGCATCTATGGCGACGGCGCCACGCTGGACGCAAGGTTCGGTACCACGCTCAACTGGCAGCCGGCCACGACGACCGATATGGCCGCGGGCGTCGTGCTACCGGACGAAGGGCAAATTTTCGAAAAGATCCAGGTGATCACGACCGACGCCAACTGGCCTGTCTCGGTCACCTCGGCGACGCTGGTATCGGGCGGCCAATTGACGGTGCCGAGCGGTTTCGTCTGGCATACGGATGTGCTGCCGTATTCCGCGTTCAAGGCGGGACTCGCGGGGATCGCCGTCAACAACAAGTGCATTCTGCGCGATGTCACGACTCTTTACGGGAAATTCGGTGCGGTCTGCAATACGTCGACGGGGCACATCACCTTCGACAGCTGTTCGTTGCAAGGCGGGTGCGCGGGACGTTTCTGGCTCCAGAATGGGCAGGACCATTTCATCATCGCCGGCGGCGCCGACGGCAAATTCTGTTCGGAATTGCTGTCGGAGAACAACTTCGCCGGGTCGGTGTATCGCTACCACCAATATCACAGCCCGGTCGGCTGGTATCAGTGCAATTACTTCAATACCGGAAGCTACTCCGGCATGTACCTCGACGGTCACCAGTTGTCGGTGGAAGCGTTGAGCGAATCCTGGATAATGAATGCGCCGACCGCGATCAGTTCCTGTATCAATACGATCGCCGGCGGCGCTTATTACGGGATACCGGTGGGCACGTCGGCTTACGAATTGAGCAACCGCCTGCCGGATGAATTGTTCGCCAACAGTCTGCGCAATTACTATTCGCTGGGACGTCTGGGTGGACTGGGGTATTTCCGGTTGGGTAGCTTTCCCGTCGGCACGGTGCCGGTTACCGGAGCCGCGGGCACCTTCGCCGCTTCGATCTCCGGTTTTCCGGGCACGATAAACGGATCGGATTTCTCATGTTTCAATCGGTCCACTTTGGACCTCTCAAAAATCACGGGAAACACCCCCTATAACGAGTCGGTCGCTTTTGAACGCAACGTTCCGGTCCTGGCGGACCGGTCCGATGTCGCGATCAAGACACAAAGCCCCGCGCTCGGCAATTTGGTGGTCGGCACGAACGCGTATTCGGCGACGATGGGTCTGGGCGTGAACGGCAACTGTCTGGTCGCGAACGGTGGAGGTTACAGCCTGTACAACGGCACGTCTTCGTCGCCCGGGTCCGTGAAGATGGACACGTATCGGAATTGGCTGGCAGCAGGCGTGCAATTGGTCATACCGGAAGCGATCTCCCGGATGGTCGGCAACAATCCGCTGATCGTCGAGGTAACGAACGTCGGCACCAACAGCGCACCGGTCAATACGTCGATCTATATCCCGATCACGGCAAACAATGTCGCGGATGGTCAGCAGGGGCTTTACTGTTCCGTGTATGTGGCTGGGATGTGCGGTCCGATTTTGAGATCGAGCGCCCAGGTCGAATATTCAGCCCCGAATTTCGGGACACTGGGAAGTCTGACGTTCGCGCCGGTGTCGTGGGGAGGTAAAGTGCTGGCGCAAGGCGTGACGATCACTCAGTTCGGTGTCGACTGCAATTCGCCGGGGAAGGTTTACGTGATGTGCCCGATGGCCAACTTCGGTGCGCTGGCCGAGTTCAATCCTCATCCATTCCCTGCGCAGTTGCAACCGGTGAAACAGGTGCAGGGTCTGATGCAGCCCATCCGCAAGTTCGTTACCAGCCCGAGCGCCACGACGACGCTTGTCACGATCGCCGACTATGCGCTCAAGGTCGATACGACCGCGGCGCCCGGTACCGCGACGCTGCCGGCAATGCCCTATGACGGCGAGGTGCACGTGGTGAAACGCGCGGATGCTTCCGCCAACGCGCTGACGATCGTGGGGAATGGGAAGACGATCGACGGTTCGTCCACGCTGGTGCTGTCCGCCACTACCCGGCCTAGCGTGAAGTTGCAATACTTTGCGGCCGATGGCGACTGGTCGGTGGTATAGGTGCGGGGTTAGCTAGGTGTCGCCATGCCGTCCGGTTCTGGAGGCATGGCGATGCAAAATATCGTGCGTGAACCGTAACGGTGGCGCGTTTTTCACGCACCGGCATAGCGCGACGAGGTCCCGTGCTTCCATGACAAAAATGGCGCCGTCGAAGCCTGGTGCCCGTTCCCACGCCTTGTCACCGTGCTGCACGCGGCGCCCGCACCAACCCCCACTCCACCATGGTGACCTTCAACATCCGTGCGAATGCCGCACGCATCGCCACGGTCCTGCCGTTCGCCGCGACCGTGGCGCCACAGGGGGCGGTCCCTGTCCTCCCATCGACAACGGCGGGGGGCGCCGTCTCGACGACTGCATCATCGATCATCCGTTTTTCCTTTATGAGATTAACATCGCCCTTATTAAACATAGTGTTTAAATAAAAGTCAACATTCCGTTTCGAACAGAATTTCGAGACGGGTTTGCCGCCGCGGGAACGACCCTTGCAAGCTCTGCATACGTGGCCGCAAACGTCCGGCGCGCTGTCAGATCGTCCGGAGCCGCCCCGTCAAACAGGAGATTCGCTCATATGGAACGCTTCAACGGCAAGGTTGTGATCGTCACCGGCGCAGGCTCGGGCATCGGTGCCGCGACCGCGCGGATGTTCGCCGCGCAAGGCGCATCGGTGGTGCTCGTGGGCCGCTCGCGCGACAAGCTCGACAAGGTGGCGGCGTCGCTCGATCCCGAGCGCACGCTGCTGTGCGCCGCCGATGTGGCGCGTCAGGCCGATGTCGAAAAGGCGGTGGCCGATACGCTGGCACGCTTCGGCAAGCTCGACGTGCTGGTCAACAACGCGGGCGTCGCGACCACCGGCAAGATCACCGAGTCGTCGGTCGAGGACTGGCGCAAGGTGATGTCGACCGACGTCGATGGCGTGTTTTACGCGTGTCGTGCGGCGTTGCCCGCGCTGATCCGCTCGCAAGGCAATATCGTGAATGTCTCCTCCGTTTCGGGCCTGGGGGGCGACTGGGGCATGGGCATCTACAACGCGGCGAAGGGCGCGGTGACCAATTTCACGCGCGCGCTGGCCCTGGATCATGGCGCGGACGGCGTGCGCGTGAACGCCGTCTGTCCGACGATGACGATGACCGACATGACCGCGGACATGAAGGACGACAAGGCGCTGATGGCGAAGTTCGCGGAGCGCATTCCGCTCGGCCGCCCGGGACAGCCCGACGATATCGCGCTTGCGATTCTCTTCCTGGCGAGCGACGACGCGCGTTTCGTGACGGGCGTGAACCTGCCGGTGGACGGGGGGCTGTCCGCGTCGAACGGCCAGCCGAACCCAGCGTGACACAGCCGGCGTGACACAGCCGACATGACACAGCCGACATGGACACAGCCACCGTGACCGTCGAACACGAACGGGCTGACCGCGGGTCACCATGCGGCGGTCACAACCCAGTGGTTGCGACGCGGCTGTCGTGACGCGAACGGCCGGGATCCGGGTCCGGGCCGCCGATCAATCGATGCCGTGAAACACCGCGTCGTCCGGCCCCACATACGCCGGCGACTTCCAGCTCGCGTCGCGCATCGAATGCCGGACCTGATGCTCCACGCCCATCAGCGTCGCGAAGATCGCCATGCGCACCGGGATGCCGTTGTCGGTCTGGCGGAAGATCGCCAGCCGGGAATCATGGTTCAGGTCGGTGCTGAGGTCGTTGGCGCCCGGGCGCCCGTCGCGCGGCAGGGGATGCATGATGAGCGTCTCGGGTCCGCATACCGCGTCCACCAGCGCCTGGTTGATCTGGAATTCCGGCGTGTAGCCTTCGAACGATTCGTCCGCGAAACGCTCCTTCTGGATGCGCGTCGCGTAGACGACGTCGGCGCCTTGCAGGCCGGCGCGCAGATTCTCGGTTTGCACGACGACGTGGTTGTGACGCCCCAGTTGTTCGACGATATACGTCGGCATTTCGAGCGAGGGCGGCGAGATCAGCGTGAAGCGCAGGTTCCGGTACAGCGCGAGCAGTTTGCTCAGTGAATGCACGGTGCGGCCGTATTTGAGGTCGCCGACCAGTGCGATATGCGCGCCGTCGACGATCTTGCCGAGCCGCGAGAATTCGCGCTGGATCGTGTAGAGGTCGAGCAGGGCCTGGCTGGGATGTTCGCCGGGGCCGTCGCCGCCGTTGATGACGGGGATGTTGGTTGCCCGGGCGAATTCGGCGACTGACCCCTGCTCGGGATGGCGCACCACCAGGGCATCGACGTAACCGCTCAGGACACGGCTGGTGTCGTAGATCGACTCGCCCTTCGCCATCGAAGAGAAGGTGAAGCCGGTGGTGTCGCACACGGAGCCGCCGAGCCGGCAGAACGCGGCGCCGAAGCTCACGCGCGTGCGGGTACTGGCTTCGAAGAACAGGTTGCCGAGCACCGCGCCTTCGAGCACACGGCTGATTTTCTGGCGCCGGGCGATGGGCTGCATCATGTCGGCGACACGAAACAGGTCTTCGACCGCTTCCCGGCTGAACTGGTCGACGGAGAGCAACTGCGGACGCCCCTCGAACTGGATCGCGCCGCCATGCGCTGGCGCGGCGGGGTATGCGCTCTGCGTAGCGGCGGCGTCCGCCCCGGGGCCGGGCTGCCGCGCCATGATTTCCGCGACGAAGCGTTCGACGATTTCCGGCATGGTGCGCGATTCCTGGGATTCCTCGGGAAGCAGCCAGGTATCGAGGGCACGGCGCGTGATGCCGATGCGGCTGGCGAAGGCGTCGCGCGTCATGTTCAACCGCCGCATGGCGTCGCGCAGAAAGGTTTGCTGGGGGATGGTCATCGTTGCGCTCCGAAGGGATTTCTATACGCGATGCGTATACTAGCCCTTCTTTCGGCCGCGTCAATATTCCCGCTTCGATAACTTCCGGGTCAGCCCTGCCAGCACGCGACGACGTGATCGGCCAGCGCGAGCGAGGCGGTCAGGCCCGGCGATTCGATCCCGAAAAGATTGACGAGACCGGGGATGCCGTGCGCGCTGGGGCCGTCGATGCGGAAGTCCGTGGCGGGTGCGCCGGGGCCGGCGAGCTTGGGACGGATGCCGGCATAGGCCGGTTGCAGGGCGCCGTCGGGCAGGTCGGGCCAGTACCGGCGGATCGCGGCGTAGAAGCCGTCGGCGGCGCGTGGGTCGACGCTGTATTCGATGGCGTCGATCCATTCGACGTCGGGGCCGAAACGCGCCTGTCCGGCGAGATCGAGCGTGAGGTGCACGCCGAGTCCGCCGTCCTCCGGTACGGGATAGATGAGATGGCTGAAAGGCGGCTTGCGGGTGCAGGAAAAGTAGCGTCCCTTTGCGTAGAACGTGGGCGGAATGCAAGCCGGCGACAGACCGTCGATGGACGCCGCCATCCGTTGCGCATGCAGCCCGGCGCAGTTGAAGAGGGCGTGCGTATGCAAACGGGTGGGGGCTTGCCCGGGCGCGCTCGCGCTGCCGACTTCCAGCACCAGGCCGGTCGCATCCGGATGGGCCCGCAGCAGGGGCGCGTCGAGCGCCAGCGTGGCGCCATGGTTTTCCGCGTCGGCCAGCAGGCTGAGCATCAGCGCGTGGCTGTCGATGATGCCGGTGGTGGGAGAGCGCAGCGCCGCCGCGCAGGCCAGCACGGGCTCGTGCCGGCGCGCGGCGTCGGCATCGAGCCATTCGAGCGTATCGACGCCGCTGGCCAGGGCGTTGGCGGCGATCCGTTCGAGCCGGGGGATCTGCGCCGCATCGCTGGCGACGATCAGCTTGCCGCAGCGCCGGTGATCGATATGACGTGCCTGTGCGTAGGCGTAGAGGCGCGCGTTGCCGGCGATGCACAGGCGTGCCTTCAGGGAGTCGGGCGGATAGTAGAGGCCGGCATGGAGCACCTCGCTGTTGCGCGACCTGGTGCCCGTGCCGATGGCGCGTTCGGCTTCGAGTATCAGGACCTCGTGTCCGCGCGCGGCGAGCGCGGCGGCGACAGCCAGGCCGACGACGCCGGCTCCGATGACGACGGTTTCGACATGATCCATGGCGGCTTACCAGAGTCCGGAAATCGCGGCGATGCCGCGTGCGCCGCAGGACTGCGCGGTGGCGAGATGGGCGCGCGTCATGCCGCCCAATGCATAGACCGGCACGGGAGACGCGGCGACGAGTTCGGCGAAACGTACCCAGCCAAGCGGTGCCGCATCGGGATGGGTACGGGTCCGCAGGACCGGGGACAGCGTAATGAAATCCACGCCGATGCGCGCCGCCTGTCGCAACTCGGCGAGGGTGTGGCACGCGGCGGATACCACGCATGACGCCGCGACCGGCCGCCGCTCGCACGCCATCAGGCGGGCGCTGCTCAGATGGATGCCGTCGGCGCGGGCATGGTCGAGGGCGCTGGCGGAGCCCCCATCGGCGGCGTGGATGCCGTCGGCATGGCGGTCGCGGTCGGCTTCGCCGGTGGCGCAGGCGGTGGGGCCGTTCAGGATCAGCATCGCACCGCGGCCGTGGCAGACCTCCCGCGCCGCGGCCGCGAGTGCGTGATAACGCCCGGGAGAGAGGGATTTGGCGCGCAATTGCACGAGGTCGATACCGGTGCACAGCGCACGTTCCAGCCGTTCCAGAAAGGGCGCGAAGTCCGCGCGGCCGGCGACACCCGCCGCGCCGTTCGCGGCGTTCCCATCGTTCGTCTCGCCATGCCATTCCGGCGTGATCAAGTACAGATCGGACACGCTATCGATACGCATCGGCATTGCCTCGCGCGAGGTCCTTCGGCTTACAGCAATTTGCCGGGATTCATGATGCCGGCGGGGTCGAACACGCGCTTGATGTCGGCCATCAACCGGCGTTCGAGGGGACTCTTGAACTGCTGGAAATGGTGCCGTTTCAATTGGCCGATGCCATGCTCGGCGCTGATGCTGCCGTGGCAACGCGCGACCTCGTCGAGCACCGCATCGGTAACCGCGTGCTCGGCCTGGGCGTCGCGCGCGAAGAAATCCGCCGGCGTGCCGGCCGGACGCGACACGTTGTAGTGCAGATTGCCGTCGCCGAAATGACCGAAGACGAAAAGCCGGGCGCCGGGGAGCGCGGCGGCGACCCGCTCGCGCGCCGATTCCATGAAGGCGGGCAACGCTTCGATCGGGACCGAGATGTCGTGCTTCAGGTGCGGGCCATCCATTTTCTGGGCTTCGGAGATTTCCTCGCGCAGCCGCCACATCGATTCGAGCTGCGCCAGCGTGGTCGAGACCACGGCGTCGCTGCATAGCGCTGCCTCGAGCGCGGCTCCGATCACGGTTTCGACCAGGGCGTTGAGCGCGGCTTCGTCGACCGTGTCGGCGAGTTCGAGCAGCACATAGCCGGGGTGCGCGTCGGCGAACGGCAGACGCAGACCGTCGACATGGCGCAGGACGAGTTCGACGCATTCCTGGGTGAAGTACTCGAAGGCCTGCACGCGCTGTCCGCATTGCTCGAATACCAGCGCATACAGTTCCAGCGCCTGCTGCGGCGAGTCGACCGCGGCCAGCACCACGGTGCGCACGCCGTTGCGCGGAAAAAGCCGCAACGACGCGGCGGTGATGATGCCGAGGGTGCCTTCGGCACCGATCAGCAACTGTTTCAGGTCGTAACCGGTGTTGTCCTTGCGCAGTGTGCGCAGCCCTTCGAAGATCTCGCCGCTGGGCAGCACGGCCTCGATGCCGAGCACCAGTTCGCGGGTCATGCCGTAACGCACCACGTTGACGCCACCGGCGTTGGTCGACAGATTGCCGCCCAACTGGCACGAGCCCTCCGCGGCAAGACTGAGCGGCAGCAGGCGGTTGGCGTTTTCCGCCGCCTGCTGCAGGTCGGCGAGGATGCAGCCGGCCTCTGCGATCAGCACGTTCGACGTGGTGTCGACCTGGCGCACCGCATTCATCCGGTCCAGACAGAGCACCACGCCCAGCGGGTGCGCATCGTTGCGTTTCTCCGGCGTCGCGCCGCCGCACAGGCCGGTATTGCCGCCGCGCGGCACGACCGGCACGCCGGCGGCCGAGCACAGGCGCAGGCAGTGCGCCACCTGCTCGACCGTGCGCGGACGGACCACCGCCTGCGCATCGCCGTGATAGATGCCGCGCCAGTCGGTCAGCCAGGGTGCGATCTCGGCCGCCGACGTGGCGACGATATCGGTGCCAAGCGCATCGCGCAGCTGTTGCGCGAACGCGTGGGGGGCGCTCGGGGAGGAAGCGGAATCGGTCATTGCGTGGCGCGGGCGCGGAGGGAGGATGACATTCGATTGTACAGATCCCCGCGCGCAGGGCGTGGCGGCGACGAAACACCTGTGCCCATGCGACGGCGTGCGCGACAACGTGTAACACCGTGCGCCGGTTTTCCGCTGCATAATTTTGAGAATTTGGCGTCGCAACGTGGCACGCCTTTCTTCACGCACGCAAGGACCTCAGTCAACGATGTCGGACGAATACGAAATAGCGGGCCCGCACGAACATGCGCTGGAACATCCTGGCGGTCACGGCGGCGTGGAGAGCGACCCCTCGGCCGCCTGGATGGCGGTGATGACCGCGATTCTCGCGAGCGTGGGCGCGATCTGTTCGTACCAGAGCGGCGCGAACGAGAATCTGGCGCTGTACTACAAGAACGAGGCGGCGATTCGCAAGACCGAGGCGTCGAACCAGTGGGCGTACTACCAGGCGAAAGGCGAGAAGCAGAATCTCGCGGAACTGGGCGCCGCGCTGATGGTGGCGAATGCCGGGCAGGAGGCGAAATTCCAGGCCGATATCCAGAAATACCGCTCGCAGAAGGAGCCGATCCGCGCGCATGCGGAGGCGATCGAGAAACTCGTCGATCAGGACGACAAGGCCAGCGAAGCGCTGATGCATCAACATCACCGCTGGGCGCAATCGACCACACTCATTCAGATTTCGATCGGGCTGGCCGCGGTCGCGCTGCTGACGCGCCGCCGCTGGCTGCGTTTCCTGTCGATCGGCGTGGCATTGGGCGGCGTGGTGACCGCGGCGACGGCGTTCATGGGCGGGTGAGCCGTGCTATCGTGACCTCGCGCGCGATGTCGCGATGCGCCCGCCACCCCGGCATTCCAGGAGCCCACGCATGAGCAGGAAAACGATTCTGATCACCGGCGCGAGCCGTGGCATCGGCCGCGCGGCGGCGATCCAGGCCGGCGGGCGCGGCTGGTCGGTCGCGGTCAACTACGTCGGCAACCGGGATGCCGCGCAGGATGTGGTCGAGGCGGTGAAGGCGGCCGGTGGCGAGGCGATCGCGATCCAGGGCGACGTGGCGGTCGAGGCCGACGTGCTCGGCATGTTCGAGGAGGCCGCGCGGCTCGGACCGCTCGATGGCGTGGTCGTGAACGCCGGCATCGTGGCGCCGCCGCAGCCGCTGGTGGACATGAGCGTCGAGCGGTTGCGACGCATGTTCGACGTCAACGTGCTGGGCGCCTATCTGTGCGCGCGCGAGGCCGCGCGACGTCTGGTGCGCAGCCGGGGCGGGAAGGGCGGGTCGATCGTGCTGATCTCGTCGGTTGCCGCGTCGCTCGGCTCGCCGGGCGAGTACGTCGATTATGCCGGGTCGAAGGGCGCCGTCGACACCCTGACGAAGGGATTGGCGAAAGAACTGGGCGCCGAAGGCGTGCGTGTCAATGCCGTGCGTCCGGGATTGATCGACACCGACATCCACGCCAGCGGGCTGCAACCCGATCGTGCCTGGCGCCTGGGCGTCAATGCGCCGCTGGGCCGTCCCGGCACGGCGGACGAGGTTGCCGAGGCGATTCTCTGGCTGCTGAGCGACGCTTCCTCGTACGCCAGCGGTACCCTGCTGGACGTCTCCGGCGGGCGGTGATCAGCGCCCGTCGTCCTGAACGGTTTTCACGAGCTTGTCCGGGTCGAGCCCCAGTTCGCGTAGCCGGACGGCGATCTTGCGGTACGTCGCCGCGTCGAGTTGCGGTTCGCGCGACAGGATCCACAGGTATTTGCGACGCGGCTCGCTGACCACCGAATAGCGGTAGTCCGGGTCCAGCATCACCACCCAATACCGTCCCCAGACAAACGGCAGCCAACCGAGCCACGCAGGCGCGAAGCGCACCTGCAGCTTCGAACTCATCGGGGGCGGCATGACGTCCGGGCGTGCGATGCCGTGCACGTCGTTCACTGCGCCGTTGCGTTCCATGCAGCTGTTGACCACGTCGATCAGCCCGTCTGCGCGCCTGGCATAGACGGCGCGCACGTCGGCCACGCATTTGCGCTGAAAAAAGTTGGGATATTTCGCGATCTCGTACCAGGTTCCCGCATAGCGGTCGAGATCGAGTTGCGGCACCGGTTCGAGCGGCGTGCGCGCCGCTGCCGACGTCGCTGCCACCGCCGTGGCGATCACCGCCAGGCAGGCGACCGCGGAACCGGCCAGCCACCACTGCTTGGTATGCGATTTCATGCTGTTTCTCCTGTCGGATGGTGTCCGTTCTTGGGGGATTTTCACGACATTCCGATTCGCGACGGGCGTCTGGCCCGGTCTGCTTTCGAGACCGGACGCGCCCCTCAGCCGCGGAGGCCGCGGGGGGTGTCGAGCGCCTCGGACCGGGGCGGCGCGGCCGCGTCCCGCGCGGCGCGTTCGCGGCGCAGTTCGGCCAGCATGTTGCAGAACAGCGCGCCCTGCTCGATCGCGTCGTCCAGCGCCACGTGCGTGTGCGGCAGGTCGTCGAACCAGTGGCGCGGGAAGCGGGGTTTGATGTTCTTGCGGTAGGGCAGGCCGGTCATCGCGAACGCCAGCGTCTTGATGTCCAGCGCGGACCAGGAAAACGGGCAGCGGTCCACGAAGCGCATCATGTACCAGAACATGAAGGTGAAATCGAAGCCCGCCGGGAACGCCACGAACACCGGCTTGCCGGGCAACGCCTCCACCCAGTCCACGTACGCCGGCATGACGTCCTCCGCCTGTCGCAGATCCCGGCGGCAGGCGGCCCACGCGTCGGGCTGCGTCTTCCACCACGCGGCCTGCACCGGATGGGGTTCGGCCCCCGGCAGCGTTTCCAGGTTCGCCGAAAATGTCGCGATCAGTTGCTTGTCGGGCGTATAGGCGGCCGACGCGAAGCTCAACATCGAATGGGGGCCGGGGATCGGACCGTCGGCCTCGACATCGGTGCTGACAAAAATCTCTTCGCTCATCGGGACACGTCTCTGTTGTGGGAAAGGCACGCGCAGCGGCGTGCGGGGCATCGGTTCATTGTAACGATTGCCGCGCGATGCCGAGGAAAGGCGCGCTGCCCGGCCATGCGTGGGGCAAAAAACGGAACGGACAATTTCGGTAAAAAAGTTTGCGTATTTCAACAAAAGGTGGCAATTACCGGGAATTGGGTATAATCACCTCACACGCTGCGTGCGTGTTCAATATCGCCTGGCCTCCCGCCCGAACGAGCGGACGGTGAAGACAGGCAGTCAAGCAAGTAGTTGCCGGAGCATCGGCGACGATTTTCAGGCGACGGCGAAGCCGTTGCAGCACGTTCTGCTCAGGCGACCGCCTTCCGAAAGGCCATGCGGTGGTCGTCGCGCTGCCCCGAAGGCAGCCACCGGGCAGAGCCATGCGCCGCGTTCGATGTCGGCAGCGGTGCCGCACGGCCAAAAAGGCTGGCGGCGCTGCGCCGACACTCTGGGATGTCCAGTCGATGCGGCGTTTTGGAGTCTGGTGCCCCGACCGAAGCTGGTTGCGCCAGACGTGAAATTAACCGGGCGGAGATGGCCATAGAGCCGTCCCCCGTGAAACAGCAGGCAGCACGTACCGGGGCCGGCTTCGCTTTTGGCGAGGCTCGCCCCCGTTTTGCCCGCTATTTCGTGGTGCCGCCCTGAGCGTCATGTCGCTGTCCGGACCGGATGCTCAGCCATAGGTGAAGACACGTCTATGAACGCAAGATTTTTCCGACGGTTCGCGGTGGTATTCGCCACCCTGAGCGTCGCGGGTTGCGCGCTGCCGCCGCCCTCGACTGATTCACTCAGTCAATCCGGGCAGTCCGACGATAATTTGAGCACGAACCATGCCCAGATCGTCGCGAGCGATACGGGCGACGCCGCGCATCGGAAAGCAACGCTGCGGCAGTCGATCGCCGGCCTGCTGCATCCGTCATTGACGCTGGCCCGCGTGTGCATGCGCGCCACCCATCAGGACCGCGCCGCATGCAATTCGCCGGAAGCGCAGGCATCCGCCGCCGCGCTGCTGGCCGCCGCCGGGGAACCGCATCCGGCCGCCGGGAACGACGCCGATACGCTCAACGCCGATGCCCGGAACGGCCGCGCGGACGAGCAGCGCAGCGCGTCGGTCTCCGATAAGGCGCCCGATGTCTCGGATTTCCGGCAGGCAGGCAGCGCGTCGTGGTACGGCAATGGTTTTCATGGCCGCAAGACCGCCAGCGGCGAGCGCTACGACATGAACGAGATGACGGCTGCGCACCGCTTCCTGCCGCTGTTCAGCTATGTGCGCGTAACGAACGCGCTGAATCATCGCTCGGTGGTCGTCAAGATCAACGATCGGGGCCCCTTCCATAGCCGCCGCATCCTCGATCTGTCCTACGCCGCCGCGCAGGCGCTCGGCATGGGCCATCGCGGTACCGAACAGGTCAGCATCAAGGGCCTGTCGGCGAACGAAGCGCGTGCCGCATTCGCCGCGACGGTGCTGGCGTCGCAGTGATGCGAGCCGTCGCCCTACTGCGACAAGCACGGGACGCCAACGTCGCCCCACGGTTGACGGGTTAGGGGGCGGCGCTTCCTTCCGCGTTTTCCCCGTCCGCCGCCTCTTCGTCCGAATCATTTCCCGCCAGTTGCAACGCACGCGCATACAGCACGCCGCGCGATACTCCGCTGATGCGCGCCGCCACGCGCGCCGCGGCGCTGACCGGCAACTCGTCGAGCAGCGCGCGCAACAGCCCGTCATGCGCGGCGGCATCCCGCTCGCCGTCGCCCGGCGCCGGCGCGCCCTCGATCACCAGCACGAACTCCCCCCGGCGATGATTTGCGTCGCGCGCCAGCCATTCCGGCCCTTCGGCCAGGGTGGCGCGATGGATCGACTCGTGTAACTTCGTCAATTCGCGAGCGATCAGCACGC
This sequence comes from Robbsia betulipollinis, assembly GCF_026624755.1. Classification (NCBI taxonomy): domain Bacteria; kingdom Pseudomonadati; phylum Pseudomonadota; class Betaproteobacteria; order Burkholderiales; family Burkholderiaceae; genus Robbsia; species Robbsia betulipollinis. The sequence goes on along the minus strand of NZ_JAPMXC010000011.1, from coordinate 93,662 downwards.
GCCGCGTGCCGCCCAGCGCATCGCGCGCCGCGCGCATCGTTTCCTCGATCCGGTGCGGGGCCTCGTACAGGACGATCGCGTGCGGGTGGCCGGCCAGCGCATCGAGCTGACCGGCGCGCTGCTTCGTCTTCGAGGCGAGAAAGCCGACGAAGGTGAAGGTCGACGCCCATGCGCCCGCCGCGCTGATGGCGGTGGTCACCGCGCTGGCGCCGGGTAGCGGCATGACGCCATAGCCCGCCGCCCGCGCGGCTTCCACCAGCCGGCCGCCGGGGTCCGAGATGCCGGGCGTGCCGGCGTCGGACACGAAAGCCACCCGCTCGCCCGCGGCCAGGAAGGCGACGATGCGTTCGGCCGCCTCGTTCTCGTTATGGTCGTGCGCGGCGATCATCGGCTTGGCGATGCCGTAACGGGACAGCAGCTGCGCGGTATTGCGCGTGTCCTCGGCGGCGAGCCGGTCGCACAGGCCCAGCAGGTGCAAGGCCCGTAGCGAAATATCGGCGACATTGCCGATCGGAGTCGCCACCATGTAGAGGGTGGCCGGGGGGTAGTGCTGCGACGAGGCGAGCGCAAGCGGATCGGTCAAGGCGGGGTCCTGGTGCGAAAGGGACGTCGCGGCGGCGTCCGGGGGGGGGGGCGGACGGCGCAGACGGTCGTCGTGGTCTGCGTCAAGGGGCGGCCGGCGCGGCTGAACGCGCGGGCGGCCGGCTGACGGGAGAGCATTGTCTCATGGGGAGCGCGATGGAAAAGGGCGGCGGCATGCAAAACCGGATCCCCGGGACACGGGTGTCGAGAAAGGCGGGTGCGACGCGGTCCGACGGAGCGTCCTGGGACGGATCGCCGCCCGGCGGTGCGCGGCCCGGCGGATTGCCGCCCAGCGGGTTGCCGCCCAGCGGGTTGCCGCCCAGCGGGTTGCCGCCCAGCGGATTGCTGTCCGGCGGGTTGCCGCCCAGCGGGTTGCCGCCCGACGCGTCGCGGCGTAGCAGATCGCCGCGCGACGCAATACGGCCAGGCACGCCGGCACGCACCGCGCCGCCGCTCGACAGGACCGCGCGTGGCGCGCTGTACGAGCGCCTGGCCTTGCGTCATCTCGTCGAGCAGGGCTGGCGCCGGCTCGGGCAGAACGTTCGGGCGGGCGGCGTCGAGATCGATCTGATCATGCGCGACCCGGCGGGAGTGGTCGTGTTCGTCGAGGTTCGGGCGCGCGGCAGCGCCCGCTACGGCGGCGCGGCGGCCAGCGTCGGTGCGCACAAGCGCGCGCGTTTACGGCGCGGCGCCGCCGTCTGGCTGATGCGCTGGCGTGGTCCCCCGCCGCCGTGCCGCTTCGATGTGCTGGCCTTCGAGCAGGGCCGGATCGTCTGGTTGCCGGACGCGTTCGGCATCGTCGATTGAACGGGAAGGACACGTGCGGCATCGAGCCAGCCGGCGCGCTCCAGGCCGGACGGTCGTTCGCGCCGGTGCGCGAGTACGGTACACTCCTGTTTCGCGTGCGGCGCAGGCCGGGCCTTGTCACGCATGAGGGAATGCCATCCGGATGTCGATCGAAAGTATTCAGAGACAGTTCAACGAAAGCGTTGCCGCGAAGCTCGAGGCGGTCGACACGCTCGCGCCGGCGGTTTGCGCCGCCATCGACACGATGTTTTCGGCGCTGATCGACAACCGCAAGGTGCTCGCGTGCGGCAATGGCGGGTCCGCCATGCTTGCGCAGTATTTCGCCGCGCAGCTGGTGAACCGCTACGAGCGCGACCGGCCCGCGCTGGCGGGCCTCGCGCTGACCAGCGACGGCGCGGTCCTGACGGCGATTTCGAACGACGTCGATTTCACGCAGATTTTTGCGAAGCAGGTGCAGGCGTTCGGCCATGCCGGCGACATCCTGCTGGCGATCAGCACCTCGGGCGACGCCGCCAATGTTGTCGCGGCGATCCAGGCCGCGCACGAGCGCGAGATGATCGTCATCGCGCTGACCGGCAAGGATGGCGGCCGGATGACCGAGGCGCTGTCCGATACCGATGTGCACATCGGCGTCCCGCACGAGCGCGCGACGCGTATTCACGAAGTACACCTGCTGACGATTCATTGCCTGTGCGACGGCATCGACACGATGCTGCTGGGCGAAAACTGACACTAGGAGTCAATGTCCGATGACGGTCACACGCGTCAAGAAAGGTCTGATCATGGCGGTTTGCGCCTTCGGCATCGCCGCCACGTTGCAGGGTTGCCCGCTGATCCTGCTGGGCGGCGCCGCCGCCGGTGGCGCGCTGATCGCGACCGACCGGCGCACCGTCGGCACGCAGACCGACGATCGCGAGATCCAGATTCGCGCCGCCGCGCAGTTGTCGAGCGATCTGCCCGATCAGGCGCACGTCGATGTCGCCGTCTTCAACCGCCGCGTGCTGATCGTCGGCGAGGTGCCGGACGCCGGCGCGAAGGAACTCGCCACGAAGATCGTGCGCAACGTCAGCAACGTCGAGAGCATCGTCAACGAACTCGCGATCCGCGGCGCGAACCCGGTCACCGGCCGTTCGAACGACAGCTTCATCACCAGCAAGGTGAAATCGTCCATCGTCGCGGAGAAGGATCTGTCGGCGAACTACTTCAAGGTTGTCACCGAGCGCGGCGTCGTGTATCTGATGGGGTTGGTCACGGTGGACGAAGGCAAGCGCGCGGCCGACATCGCCAGCCGGGTGCCCGGCGTCGTGCAGGTCGTGAAGGCGTATCAGTACATCGTGCCGGAAGGCGCCGGCGCGCCGAAAAAGCCGTTCATGGAAACCACTTCGGCCGACACGTCGGGCGACAGTACGCCGGCCAGTCCCCGGGGCAACGTCGCCGCGGCTGACAGCGGCGTGACCACGGGCGCGATCCCGTCGGACAACGTCAGCGCGCAGCCGCTGCAACAGCAGGCGCCGGCGCCGATCGGCAATGCCGCGTCCGCGCAGCCGGGCAATCCGAAAGCGGTGAAATCGGCGCGGACGACCACGACCCTGCAATAGGCAGGGCACGGGCGCACAGTGGAAAAACGAAAGGGTCTATGAAAATGAAGCGCTGGAGAGGGGTGCTCGCGGTAGCGGGCGCGGTCGTGGGCACCGTGGTATCGGTGCAGGCGCACGCGGCGGTGGATGCCGGGAAGGCGATGGCGCTGGCGAACAAGAATGCCTGCATGGGCTGCCACGCGGTGTCGCGCAAACTGGTGGGGCCGTCGTACAACGACGTCATGGCGCGCTACAAGAACGATGCAACGGCGGTGCCGAAACTGACGGCGAAGGTGCTGAAGGGCGGCGCCGGGGCATGGGGAATGATCCCGATGCCGTCGCATCCGGGCATGAGTCAGGCCGACGCGCAGACCGTGGTGGAATGGATCATGGCAGGCTCGCCGCAGAAGTAATGGGGGTTTTCCGCATCAGCAACGCGGAAAATTTTCATGCTAGAATGGTTTTCATGGGGGGGTAGCTCAGCTGGGAGAGCGTCGCGTTCGCAATGCGAAGGTCGGGAGTTCGATCCTCCTCTCCTCCACCAAGGGATGCAAAAAAACGTGCGGCGTCGAGAGGCGCCGCACGTTTTTTTCGACTGGCGAGACGCGTCTGGCGCCATATGGTATTCGATCTTCCATGGTGAGCAGATCAGAGCACCCCACGAGAATGTGGTCGGCAGTCGCCACTCTGGCTGCTCAATAGGCATCTGCGCATTCCTGCCGCGGCCGTGCTTTCGTTCCGAAAGATGGTATTGCTTTGACAACTTCTGCATTTTTCCATTGGTTAGCGTCTTCGAAACGGCTTTCTTGTGCACTTCGTTCGTCGAGCTGATATCGTCGATCACTGCTCAGGACGCCGTCCACTTCTGCAACCATCGAGGACAGGCCATCCTGTCAAGCTCGAAATACTACCGTAAAGGCTGTTGCTGAGTCAGCATACAGTCGATTGAATTTTTTCAACTCGATTGAGAAGTATTCTGGCACGCCGTGTAGACAAAATGGTTGTGTAGCCGATAAAACTCGTAATGAATAGGATAACGGAGATAGCGACGAGCGCGCGGCGTTGAATTTTGAGGCCTTCGTCGGCCGCTTTTTTGAACGATCCATCGGCTAAAGCGGGGCAAATCAAACCGATCTCGCGATCATTAAATCCCGTTGTGGACGAGGATGGTGTGACATGCTTGGCGCACGATGTCGCGCTGAATTTCCAGGTGTTTGGCAACTTGGATCTTACTTCGTAACCGTCAGTCAAAAAAGACGTATGGGATTCACGCATTGTTAAAAGCGTGGTACTGGAAGTCGTGGTAAAAAGCGTCATCGCACTTAGGCAATAGACAATGAATGTCGATGTAGCAGTTGCTGCGATTCGAGCTACAGTCATAGGGTGTAGAACCTTTTCCTCGGCAGGTTGCACCCATCGACACACTTTTCGCAACTCAGTGTCCGAGACACCGTATCGCTTCATCCAGGTGATGAGCTTACGTAGATCCGCTACAGAATGCGCATCGACGCCGTGTGTGACGCGAAACCGGTCGATATCATGATTTTCTCTTGAAAATCGCTGCAGTACGGGGTCGGAATATTCGCTATCTCCAAAAATAATCCTCCATATTTTAATTCGAATTAATCGCGTAGATTTTAGTCTAAACAATGCATAAATTAAAAATGATAATATAGATAATAATCCTAATAAAATTGGAATCATAGCGGCGACAAGATTTCCGGAAATATTATTCATGATTATTTTATATAGGTGAAATAGGCGTTGCGTTTCCAACGCCGGTGACTTGGTTGAGCGCGGGTAAGAGCAAGCGGCTCAGTGCCCATGATTGGCGTATTCACGGAAACCCCCCGCTGGCTCGAAGTCGCTATTGTCGAATGCCACCGCGTGGTGACGGATGGATAAGTACGTGGCATCGCTCACCACCGCCCCTCAACTCAAACCAATACCGAGCTGACGCAGCAACGTCACCACCTCGCCGCGACCGGGGTCGAGGGCCAGGGGCCGATCCTCGATCACATCGAACCGCGGCACCGGCAGCCGCTGTCCGAAAAGCATCACGCAGCGGTGCGCATCGTGCCGGCGTGAACCGTACGCGATCGCCTGGGCGGTCGGGCGTTGCCGATACGCCGCCCGTGCCCACGCGCGCGTCCTGGCATAGTGGGCGGGCAGGCTGTCGATCAACTGGCTCCGGCTGATCCGGAGTGCCGGCAGGTGGGGCGTATGAAAGCTCACGCACTCGAGCGCGCCGGAAAACGATAGCGTCGCGATACGATAGGACTGCAAACGGTCGATGTCGAACTGACCGGGCGGGTCCAGCGGGATGTCGTGCAGCACCGATTCGAGCATCGCGCATTCCGCCGCGCTGGCCGCGTAATAGGTGGGGATGGCCGAGCCGTCGTCGGCCTCGATCGGCGCGAACCGGGTATCGCCCCAGCCCTGCGAAAACGTCGTGGCCGTATTGGCGTGCGGGTGGGTCGAGTAGACGTGGTACCACCGCGGCACGTCTTCCGGTGTCAGTGAAATCGTCGTGAAGCGGGCGTTGGCATCAGGTGGGGGGATCGAGAACATCGGCGGCACCGGGAACGTCACGCGTCGTGGCGCCCATGCATCCGACGCGCCGCCGCCAGTACGTCATCGCGACGATCCAGCGCATCCTTGGGCGCGACCGGTTTCGTCCCTTCGACCACGTCGGCGATCCAGCCGTTCGGATAATGGAACCACGCGGCGATCTTCCACGTGTCGGCGACCTCGCCGATCGCCTGGAGAATGGGCTTGACGATGGGCAGGGGCTGGTACATTTCGTCGAACTGGTAGCGCGCGAAATATTCCTTGCCGTCGAAGCTCAGGGCGAACACGCGGCCCCGCCGCTTCCAGTCGCTTGCCGGGAAGGATTTGTTCGCCGGCGGCGACGCTTGCAGGCTGTTGATCGTGTCGGCGGTGAGCCATTCGCCGTCATCGAACACGGCGCGCATGGTCTTTTGCCGTAGCGCGCGTTCGTCGATCAATCCCCCGTTCGGCTGGGTCAGCCCGCTGATCAGCTTCGCCAGTTCGTCGGCACGAGGCAGCACGCCGACGTTGATGTCGGTGCCCAGTGCGTGGATGGCCTGCTCCACCCCGGACTGCAGGGACGCCGCCAACGCGGGATTCAGGCCGCTCGGCAGCGGCACCGTCAGGAAAAGAGGCGGGAGCGGCTGGCGTTCCTTTGCTTTGATCACGATGGATGCCGGTTATTTGCCTATATTGCCAACAATATAGTGTGGGGAGGCAATGTTGGCAAGCGTGGCGCGATTTCTCATTCGTCAAATAACAAAAATGCATTTGGCTTGCCGCACCCATCTCAGTAACATCGCGCGATTCTCCTCGATACGCCCCTAGCCCCAATGTCCTCTTCCCTTGCGCCCAACCGCGCGGACTCCGGCCACAACGCCGCCGCTCCCGACCCTCGTCCCACCATCGCCAACGCCGCGGACGTGTCCCACCTCGTCAATCACGGCGCGGCCACGGGCAGCGACGCGCGCGTCGTCGTCGCGATCGCCCTGGGCGGCGTGTTCCTCGACGCCTACGATCTCGGCGCGCTGGCGTTCGGCGTCAAGGACATCAACCGCGAATTCGGCCTGACGCCCACCGGCATAGGCTTCATCGCGTCGGCGATTACGTTCGGGGCGATCGTCGGCGCCTTCATCGGCGGTTATCTGACGGACCGGATCGGGCGCTACCGGGTCTTCATGGCCGACATGTTCTTTTTCGTGATCGCGGCCATCGCCTGCGCGCTCGCGCCGAACGCCTGGGTGCTGGGCGGCGCGCGCTTCGTGATGGGTCTGGGGGTGGGCATCGACCTGCCGGTGGCGATGGCGTTCCTCGCGGAGTTCTCGCGGTTGCAGGGGCGGGGCAACAAGGCGTCGCGGGTGGCGATGTGGTGCCCCACCTGGTACGCGGCGATCAGCGTGTCCTATCTGCTGGTGCTGGGTCTGTACTTCACGCTGCCGGCCACGCACGCGGGCTGGCTGTGGCGCCTGCTGCTGGGCTTCGGTGCGGTGCCGGCGGTGGTGATCATCGCGGTGCGCAGCCGCTATATGAGCGAGTCGCCGGTCTGGGCGGCGAACCAGGGCGATCTGGACGGCGCGGCGGCGATCCTGAGACGCTCGTACGGGCTCGATGTGCGGGTGGACGCCACGGCGGCGGGACGCCTGCGCGCGGTGACGCCCAGGCGGGCGACCTGGGGTAACTACGGCGCGCTGTTCCAGGGCGTGTATCGCCGCCGCACGATACTGGCGACGATGATGTCGGTGGCGTCGCCGTTCGCGTACAACGCGGTGGCGTTCGGCCTGCCGGTGATCATTTCGAGTTTCCTGGCGCAGTCGATGCTGACGACGATCCTCTGCTCGCTGGCGCTCAATCTGTGTTTCGCCTTCGTCGGCGGATTGGTGTCGGTGCGTATCGTGCCGCGGGTGGGCGCGTGGAAGCTGACGGTGTTCGGCTATGTGCTGCAGTTCGTGGCGCTGGTGGGACTGGCGCTGGTGGGCCGGCCGCATAGCGGCGTGGAGGTGGCGATCGCGGTGTCGATGCTGGCGGCCTTCCTGCTGGGGCAGGGCGTGGGGCCGGGCTCGCACACGATGACGTATGCGTCGCTCAGCTATCCGACGTCGCTGCGCGGCGTGGGGGTGGGGCTGAACCAGACGATCACGCGCGCCAGTTCGACGGTGTCGCTGTTCCTGTTCCCGGTGCTGGCCGCGGCGCTGGCGACCAAGGTGTTCTGGGTGATCGCGGTGGCGCCGCTGGCGGGACTGCTGATCCTGCTGGCGATCCGCTGGGAGCCGTCGGGGTACGACGTGGACGCGGAGGATTACGTCGGGCGGCGATGAAAGCGGCATCGATGGATGCCGCCGACGTCCTGCCGGAGGGTGGCATCCCTCCGCGTGACGGCCGCGCCGGCGTTTGCCGGATACAATCCGGCGATGCCTTTTCTCCGGATGCGATTTTCCCATGCACAAGCCTGACCGGGCCTTCCTCCTCGGCCCGCTGCTGAAAAGCGTGTCGCGTTCCTTTTACCTGACGCTGCGCGTGCTGCCCGCCGGCATGCGCGATCCGGTCGGCCTGGCCTATCTGCTGGCGCGCGCCGCGGACACGGTGGCCGACACGTCGCTGATCGCGCCCGAGCAACGCCTGACCCTGCTGCTGGCCTTGCGGGACCAGGTCAATGGCGCCGCGCCGGAGCCGGCGCTGATGCGGCGCATGACCGAGGAGATCGCCGGTCAGCAGGCGCTGGTCGACGAAAAAGCGCTGCTGGAATCGTTGGGGCCGGCGCTGGCGTTGCTCGCGCGGATGCGCGAACCCGACCGCGCGGCGGTACGCGAGATCGTCTCGACCCTGACCGAGGGCATGGAGTTCGACCTGCGTACCTTTCCCGACGAGCGCTCGGGACGAATCGCCGCGCTGGACGATGCCGCGGCGCTGGACCGCTACACCTATCTGGTGGCGGGTTGCGTCGGCGAATTCTGGACGAGGATGACCTATGCGCATCTGCCGGGCACGCTCGCGGGCGACGCCGCGACGATGCTGGCGCGTGGCGTACGGTTCGGCAAGGCGCTACAGATGACGAACGTGTTGCGGGATTGCGGCAAGGATCTGCGGATCGGCCGTTGCTATCTGCCGACGACGCTGCTGGCGGCATCCGGCTTGCATGCGCCGGATCTGCTGCTGCCGGACGCATCGCGGCGCGCGCGCGCGCTGCGGGCCGTCCTGGTGCGCACGACGCTCGATCATTTTCGCGAGGCGCTCGCCTACACGCTCGCGATTCCCGGTTCCGCGGTCCGCCTGCGGCTGGCCTGCCTGTGGCCGATCCTCATCGGCCTGGAGACGCTGCTGCTGCTGGTCGAGAATCCGCATTGGCTGGACCCTGCCCGGGTGTCGAAACTCCCGCGCGGCCGCGTGTACGGAATCATCGCCCGTTCGGTGCCGCTGGTGGCGGCGGACGGGTGGTTGCGCCGATGGGTCGAGGGGACGATGGGCCGGATCGAAGCCCGGCTGGAGGCGGGCTGAGGGACGGTCCGGGAAAGTCGCCCGGGAACACCGGCCACGCGCGGGTACGGGAGGCCGTCCGAGGTACCGGCTGGCCCGCGCCGTTCAACCGTGCGTCGCGATAAAGGCGCGCACATCGGCCAGCCAGCGCGCCGGTTCCTCGAGCGCGGCGAAATGGCCGCCGGCGGGCATGTCGGTCCAGCGCACGACGTTATAGGTTTTCTCGGCCTGCGAGCGGGGCGGCGGCGGAAAGGCGGGATCGGGAAACGCCGCGACGGCGGTCGGCGTGCCGATGCGCGCGCCGGCGGGCAGGGTGCCCGACCCTTCCCGGACCCGTCCGCGGTACAGCCACGTCGAGGTGACGAAGGACCGCGGCGCGAGGTACAGCATGATGTTGGTCAGCAGCAGGTCTTCGTCGAAACGGCGCCACAGGTCCGGGCTGCCGTCCGGGCGGCGCGGCACGTCGGACCAGACGCCGAACTTCTCCAGGATCCACGCGGCCAGGCCCACGGCACTGTCGGACATGGCGATGCCGAGTGTCTGCGGGCGCGTGCCCTGCAGGTGCGAATAGCCGCCCTCGGCCTCCGCGAGCGTGGCCCGGCGTTGCGCCCATGCGCGCTCCGCGGCCGTGTCCGGCTGGACGTCTGCGGCCTGCAGCAGGACCATGTTCAGATGCAGCGCAACGACGGCCTGCGGCTGATCGTACGCGAGCCAACTGCCGATGGTCGCGCCCCAGTCGCCGCCCTGCACGAGATAGCGCTCGGCGCGCGCACCCTCGCGCATCAACCGGTGCATGAGCGCAGCCGTCGCGCGCGGGCCGATCGGCCGCGCGGGGCGGCCGGAAAACGCATAGCCGGGCAGCGAGGGCACGATGACGTCGTGCCCATCCGCGACAAGCGGGCCGATCACTTGCGCGAACTCGATGAAGGAGCCGGGCCAGCCGTGGAGCAACAGGATCGGCGGTTTCGATCCGCGTGGTCCGTTCGATCCTGCGCCACGCGCGTGCACGTAATGCAGCGTCTGGCCGTCCAGATCGAGGGTGAACTGCGGCAGGCGGTTCAGCGCGCGTTCCTGTGCGCGCCAGTCGAACCGCGCGAGCCAGTAATCGGTCAGCCGGCGCAGGTCGGCAAGCCCGACGCCGGCGTCCCAGGCGCCGGCGTCGGGCAAGGCGTCCCAATCGAACGCGGCGACCTGCGCGCGGATTTCGTCCAGGCGGCCCTGCGGCACGTCGATCGCAAACGGTATCGGATCGCTCATCGTCATTTCCTCGCGTGTGCGTTCAAAGCGTCGTCATGTCGATGACGAAGCGGTAGCGCACGTCGCTTTTCAGGATGCGTTCGTAGGCCGTATTGATATCCTTGATGTCGATCTTCTCGATCTCGGCCACGATGTCGTGTTTCCCGCAGAAGTCGAGCATCTCCTGGGTTTCCTTGATCGAGCCGATCCCGGAACCGGCCAGGCTGCGGCGCCCGCCGATGACGGAAAACGCATGCACCGGCACCGGATGCTCGGGCACGCCGACCAGCACCATGGTGCCGTCGATTTTCAGCAGGTTCAGATAGGCGTTCCAGTCGATGACGCTGCCGACGGTGCAGATGATCAGATCGAATTTTCCGGCGAGGGCCGTGAAGGTCTGCGGGTCGCCGGTCGCGTAGTAGTGGTCCGCGCCGAGCTTGATTCCGTCGTCCCGCTTCGACAGCGTCTGGCTGAGCACGGTGATCTCCGCGCCCATCGCGTGGCCGAGCTTGACGCCCATGTGACCGAGTCCGCCCATGCCGACGATGGCGACCTGCTTGCCCGGGCCGGCGTTCCAGTGGCGCAATGGCGAGTACAGCGTGATGCCCGCGCACAGCAGGGGCGCGGCCGCGTCGAGCGGCAGGTTGTCGGGAAAGGCCAGGACATAGCCTTCCTTGACCACGATCGCGTCCGAGTAGCCGCCGTAGGTCGGCGTCCTGCCGTCCGCCTCGACATCGTTGTATGTCTGGATCAGGCCCGGCAGGTACTGTTCGAGATCGACGTCGCGGCTTGCGCAGGTCGTGCAGGAGTTGACGAAGCAGCCCACGCCGGCACGGTCGCCCGGTTTGAAGCGGGTGACGTTCGCCCCCACCGCGGTGACGATGCCGGCGACTTCGTGCCCCGGCACCATTGGGAATTTCGCATTGCCCCACTCGTTGCGTGCCTGGTGGATGTCGGAGTGACAGACTCCGCAGTACTTGACCGAGATGACGACGTCGTCCGCGTTCGGTTCGCGTCGCTCGAAGGAGAAGGGGCCGAGCGGACGGGTGGCGTCGGTCGCGGCATAGCCTTTGGCAGCTGCCATGGGAGTCTTCCTTTTTGAAATGCGGTGAGGGGACAGGGTCCTTATGATGATGCCCGATGCCGGGCCATCGCGCCGTATGCGCCGTTCTGCGTTCGTAGATCGCGCGCGTGGCACGAACGATGCGTCGCTCCGCCATTCCATCGGGGAAATCATGGTCAAAAAACTATCAATCGCGCAAATCGAAGAGGGGCTGCCGGGTGCCGACCGCCGTCAGCGCCTGCTGGTGGCCAAGCGCAACGCCAAGATGGCGCGCTCGTCCCACGCTTATGTCCGCGGCAATACCGCCAAATTCTACGAATGGCTCAACGAGATCAAGCGCGGCGCGCTTCCGGAGGGGCCGGCCATCTGGATCTGCGGCGATTGCCATACCGGAAATCTGGGACCGGTGGCCGATTCGCAGGGCAAGGTGGGAGATTCAGATCCGCGATCTGGATCAGACCGTCATCGGCAATCCGGCGCACGATCTGATTCGTCTCGGTTTATCGCTGGCGACGGCGGCGCGGGGTTCGAACCTGCCGGGTCTGACGACCATTCACATGATGGAAGCGCTGTCCCAGGGGTATCAGCAGGCGTTCAGGAAAAGCGCACGCGAGCGGCATGGGGAGGAAAAAAAGCCCGATGTCGTGAAAGTCGTGCTGAAGGAAGCGGTACGGCGTTCGTGGCGGCATCTCGCCGAAGAGCGCATCGACGGCATTCAGCCGACGATCCCGCTGGGCAAGCGTTTCTGGCCGTTGTCGAGGACGGAAATGGACGAGATCCAGGCGTTGTTCGAGAAAAACGCGATCTCGCAACTGGTGACGAGCCTGCGTGGCCGCGAGGACAACGGCGACGTCACGGTGCTCGATGCGGCGTACTGGGTGAAGGGATGCAGTTCGCTCGGTCGCCTGCGCTACGCGGTATTGCTGGATGTCGATGGCGGCACGGTGGAGGGCGATGACCTGTGCCTGGTGGACATCAAGGAGGGCACGACCGCGGCCGCCCCGCGGTACACGAAAGCGGCGATGCCGCGCGACAACGCGGAGCGGGTCGTCGAGGGCGCGCGGCATCTGTCGCCGTATCTGGGCAACCGGATGCGTGCCGCGCGTCTGCAGGGCCGTTCGGTGGTCATCCGGGAATTGCTGCCGCAGGACATCAAGCTCGAAATCGAGGAGATCGGACAGGCCGAGGCCATGAACGTCGCGTATTTCCTGGCGCAGGTGGTCGGCAAGGCGCACGCGCGGCAGATGGACGATGTGACGCGGCGGAGCTGGCACGCCCAGCTGAAACGCAACCGGTCGAAGACGCTCGACGCGCCGTCCTGGTTGTGGAACAGCATCGTCGACCTGGTCAGCAGCCACGAGAGCGGCTATCTCGAACATTGCCGGCGCTATGCGAAGGCCGCTGCATGAGAGGGGAATCGCTGGCCCGGCGCGCGGGGCGCGCCTTCGTCTTCCTGTGGTTCTTCCTCGGCGGCATCGGGCATTTCGCCATGACGCACGCGTTCGCGACGATCGTGCCGCCATCGATACCGCACCCCGTGGCGATGGTCTATGTGAGCGGCGTCTGCGAACTGCTCGGCGCGTTCGGCATCCTGCTCGCACCCACACGGCAACTGGCGGGGTGGGGATTGATCCTGCTGACCCTCGCCGTGACGCCGGCCAACGTATACATGTGGCAGCACGCGGCGTTGTTTCCCATGGTGCCGCCCTGGCTGCTATTGCTGCGCCTGCCGGTTCAGGTCGCACTGCTCGTCTGCATCTGGTGGAGCACCCGGCCGCGCGCGGCGCATCGCCGCTAGAAAGCCGTCGCTAGAACGGCGACGGGCCGGGAGCACCAACGCGATTATGCGCGCGTGCGTCCGGCCCGAAGCATTTCCGTCACGGTGGCGCGAGGCCCGAAACCGATATCCGAAAGCGGGATCCGGAACGGGCTCGCATCGCGATATTTACGGCTTGGTGACCGACTGCCAGTTGGCACCGCCCATCGAACCGCCGCGCGTGCCGGAGTACGAACTGCCCGATGCGGAACCGCCATACGACTGGTCGTTGCCGGGAATGTTGGCTTCCGCCTGCAACATGTTGTTCGGGTACTGGGTCTGGTCGCCGGCACGGGTGTAACCGGCTTGCGTGAACTGCACCAGGTTGGCGTTGACTTGCGAACGTGTGGTCACGTTATTATTGTCCTGGGCAGATGCAACGCCCGAAAGCGTGAGTGCCGCGACGGCGAATGCAGCGGGGATCAAAATCTTCTTCATGGCAAACCTCAATCGTGAGCGGTGGGGTGGAACGATGGTGGAATGGGAAAATCCAGCCATCCAAGCGGTGTGATGCGTGATGGGAAGGGGCCGGAGAAGAACCCGCGCCATCAACGGAAATAATTATAGTCCTTAACTATCGAAACTTTATACCGATAGTTTGCAATTTATTGTTCTTTCAAAAGCAACAATCGCATGGGGTTCGGGCGCTTGGCCTCTGCGCTTCACCCACGCATTCCAATTTTCTCGGAGACATACCTTCATGTCCGCAATCCCCGTTCCAGAGGTGCGCATTTCGGCCGACAAGCTGCATGTCTACGTCCGGCGGATCTTTGAAAGTGCCGGAAGCTTGGCCCGCGAGGCGGAACTCGTTGCCGATCACCTGATCGCCGCGAATCTCGCCGGACACGATTCACATGGCGTCGGCATGATTCCCCGGTACGTCGCGGCGCTGGGGCTGCAAGAGTTGCAACTCAACGCACACGCTCGCGTCGTTCGCGACTTCGGCGCGGTACTGACGGTGGAGGGCGGGCGCGGACTGGGTCAGGTGATCGCCCATGAGGCGATGGCGCACGGGATCGAACGGGCGCGGAAATTGGGCATCGCGGCCGTGGGACTGCGCGATTCCCACCATATCGGACGCATCGGCCATTGGGCCGAGCAATGCGCGCGCGCCGGCCTGGCGTCGTTTCACTTCGTCAATGTGGCGGGCGACGCGTTCGTCGCGCCGCTGGGCGGCATGGACCGGCGTTTTGGCACCAATCCCTTCTGCGCGGCGTTTCCGCGCGCGGGCCAGCCGCCGCTGGTGCTCGACTTCGCGACCTCCGGGATCGCTTTCGGCAAGACCCGCGTCGCCTACAACAAGGGGGAGACGGTCGGCCCCGGCAATCTGATCGACCACACGGGACGGCCGAGCATCGAGCCGAAGGTGATGCATGAACCCCCGTTCGGCGCGCTGCTGCCGTTTGGCGGACACAAGGGGTCGGGGCTGGCGGTGATGTGCGAGATCCTGGCGGGTGCGATGGCCGGCGGCGTCACCACGCACGAACGCACCCTGGTGACGGGCAGCGGCATCATCAACGGCATGATGTCGGTCATCGTCGATCCGCAAGCTTTCGACGCGCCGGATGCACAGGCCGAGACGGAAGCGTTCGTCGAGTGGATCCGGGCCACGCGGCTGGCCCCGGACGGCGACCCGATCCAGCTGCCCGGCGAACCCGAGCGGCGGCGGCAGACGGAGCGTGCCCTGCACGGCATTCCGGTGGATGCCACCACCTGGGAGCAGATCCGGTGCGCGGCACTGACGGCCGGCATGCCGCCGGAAGAGGTCGGGCGCCGTACCGTGGACTATGCGGACTGAGGCGCGTCAGGCGAGGCTGACGGTCTGGCCATAGCCTGACGTGGTGTGGCGCGCGGCCGTGCCGGGCAGCATGGCGGAGGCCTCGCGCAGCGTGAAGACGGCGACGGCGTCGCGTAACGAGTTGGCCTGGGATGCCAGCGATTGCGCCGCGGCCGATGCTTCCTCGACCAGGGCCGCGTTCTGCTGCGTGACCTCGTCCATCTGCGTGACCGCGACGTTGATCTGCTCGATGCCTTTGCTCTGCTCCTGGGAGGCGGACGAAATCTCGCCGACGATATCGGTGACGCGCTGCACGGAGCCGACGATCTCGGCGATGATCTGGCCCGCGTCGCGGACCTGGGCGGTGCCGGCATCGACGCGATCGGTGGACTGCGCGATCAGGCCCTTGATTTCCTTCGCGGCGCTGGCGCTGCGCTGCGCCAGCAGGCGAACTTCGGTGGCCACCACGGCGAAGCCGCGACCCTGTTCGCCGGCGCGCGCCGCTTCCACCGCGGCGTTGAGGGCGAGGATGTTGGTCTGGAACGCGATGCCGTCGATCACGGCGATGATGTCCGCGACCTTGCTGGAACTGTCGCTGATGCCGCGCATCGTTTCCACCACGTTGTTCATGACGGCCCCCCCGCGCGCGGCGGTGTCCGACGCGGTGTCGGTGAAGGTGGATGCCTGGCGCGCGTTATCCGCGTTCAGGCGGACCGTGGCGGTCAATTCCTCCATGCTGGCTGCGGTTTCTCCCAGCGACGCGGCCTGCTCCTCGGTGCGCGCGGCCAGATTCTGATTGCCCGAGGCGATTTGCGCGCTCGCGACCGCCACCCCCTCGGCGTTGCGCCGGACATTGCTGACCACTTGCGACAGGCTCCGCTGCATGTCCTGCAGCGCGCGCAGCAGATCGCCGATCTCGTCCTTGCCGCGCGTATCCAGTTCCGCCGAGAGATCGCCACGTGCCACCGCGCGGGCGCATTCGAGGGCCTTGCCGAGCGGACGCGAGATGGTGCGGCTGAAAAGGATGCCGCCGATCAGCGCCACCGCGGCGACCAGCAGCATCAGGCCGAGGCTGAGGCGGCTGGCCCAGCGCGCGTCGGCCGCCGCGCCGGCGGCCACCTCGGCGCTTTCGTCGGCGATCCGGGCCGCGGCCTGCGCGAGCAAGGCCGCCGGCTTGCGATCCACGCCGGCTACCGCGCGGTCTCCGGCGGTCGGGTCGAAGTCGGCCGCCTTGAAAGCCGCCAGTCCGGCCCGGTAACCGGTGCCCATGACGCTGTGGGCGGCGGCGAATTTCGCGATCAGGTCGCGACTGTCTCCCGCCGGCAGGCGGTCCTGCAAATCCGCGCTCAGCGCGTCGACGACCTTTTCCTGTTTCTCGAAAGCGGCCCAGTTCTTGTCGAGCGTGGCAGGGTCCTTGCCGCGCAGCAGAACGTCTTTCCATTCCTGCACCTGGCCCTTGAAGGCGACCAGCGTCGCGGATACCTTCCGCTCGTCGGCGGCGTGTTCCTGAACCGTCGTGCCGTAGATGGCGATCGCCCGGTCGAGCGCGAAGATGCCGTAAAGCGCGCCCGCGCACATCAGGAGCATGGCCAGGCCAAAGGCGAGCGGAATTTTGAGACTGAGTTTCATCGGGACACCTGTGAGCGAC
This sequence comes from Robbsia betulipollinis, assembly GCF_026624755.1. Classification (NCBI taxonomy): domain Bacteria; kingdom Pseudomonadati; phylum Pseudomonadota; class Betaproteobacteria; order Burkholderiales; family Burkholderiaceae; genus Robbsia; species Robbsia betulipollinis. The sequence continues at coordinate 77,135 of NZ_JAPMXC010000011.1, read as the reverse complement.
AGTGGAGCCGGATCGCATGCCGGACACGTGAAAAACATGAGACGAACGACTGTTTTAACGGCAGGAGTTCGACAGACTGAAGCCGCATCGTTGCCGATTTTTCACTATTTTTCATGTCCTGCGTCCGCGAGGCCCATTGCACCGCGTATGCGTGGCTTCGCCGGGCCGGGCCGGGTTCGGTTTGCGTCCGGCCGCGCACGTCGGTTGCCCGGCGCGGCACGGTACGTGCATCCGGTCCCCTACCATTCTGAAAGGAGCGCTTCATGCTGACCGTGCATCACTTGAACAACTCGCGCTCGCAGCGCATTCTCTGGTTGCTGGAAGAACTGGGGATGCCATACGACATCAGGCGCTATCAACGCGATCCCAAAACCAATCTGGCGCCTCCGGCGCTGAAACAGGTCAACGCGCTAGGCAAGTCGCCGGTACTTCAGGACGGCGAGCGGATCATCATCGAATCCGGTGCGATCATCGATTACCTCATCCGGCGGCACGGTGCGGGGCGCTTGCAGCCGGATATGTCGAGCGCGGCGTACGACGACTACGTGCAGTGGCTGCATTTCGCCGAGGGTTCGGCGATGCTGCCGCTGATGCTGGACCTGATGATCGGCCGCCTCGGCGACGCCGGCGCGCCGCTGCGCCCGCGCATCGACGACCAGCTCGCGACCTATCTGGGTTATATCGACAAGGCGCTGGCGGGACGCGACTACCTGCTGGGCACCGAGTTCAGCGGGGCGGACGTGCAGATGAGCTTTGTCGCCGAACTGGCGCACGCGCGCGACAAGCTTGGCGCCTGTCCCAACGTCACGGCATGGCTGACGCGCTTTCAGGCGCGCCCCGCGTACCAGGCGGCGCTGGTGAAGGGCGGCGAGGATTACAATTGCATTTTTCGCTGAGGCGGCTGGCGCGCCGCGCGCTGGAGGGCAGCGTGGGCGTGCGGCGGCGCGCGGGGTAGAGCGTCGCGACGATTCAGGTCGCGCGCCGTGCGGGAGAGGATGCTTGGAACAAACGATTCTGATTAGGCCGGTCGAAAGGCGGGATCTGGCGGCGTGGCGGGTGCTGTGGGACGGATATAACGCTTTCTACGGCCGCAGTGGAGAAACGGCATTGTCCGAGGAGACGGTGCTGACCACCTGGACGCGCTTTTTCGATGGCTATGAACCGGTACATTGCCTGATCGCCGAATCCGGCGGACGCGTCGTCGGGCTCGCGCACTACCTGTTTCATCGCAGCACGATCCGTATCGGACCGAGCTGTTATCTCCAGGATCTGTTCGTCGCCGACGCCGCGCGGGGCGCGGGGGCGGGCCGCGCCCTGCTGGAGGCCGCCAGCGCGCAGGCGAAGGCGGGCGGCGCCGTGCGCCTGTACTGGCAGACCCGGAATACCAATGCGGCCGCGATGCGGCTCTATGCATCGGTGGCGGACCCGTCCGACGCGGTGACCTATCGCAGGACGCTGTAGCGTTCAGGCCGGCGGCGAGACGGCAAAGAATGCGCCGGCCACCGACAGCGCCGCGCGCACCGCGTCCGCATCGACATCGAGATGCGTAACCCAGCGTTGCTGGGTGGCCCCGTAGGCCGACGAGACCGCGATGCCGTGGCGCGCCAGATGGTCGGCGAGCGGCAGGGCGATGTCGGCGGCGACGTTCGCGAAAACGATGTTCGTGTCGGGCGCGGTGACGGAGACGCCGGGAAACGCCGACAGGCCGTCGGCCAGCGCCCTGGCGTTCGCATGATCCTGCGCGAGCCGGCCGATGTGGTGGTCGAGCGCGTACAGGCCGGCCGCGGCAAGAATGCCCGCCTGGCGCATGCCGCCGCCGAGCATCTTGCGCAGACGCCGCGCTTTCGCCATCAGCGGCGCGGAACCCACCAGCACCGAGCCGACCGGCGCGCCCAGCCCCTTCGACAGACAGATCGACACGGTGTCGAACGGCCGCGCCACGGTCTCGACGGGCACGTCCAGTGACACTGCCGCGTTGAACGCGCGGGCGCCGTCCAGGTGGCAGGCCAGGCCGTGACGGCGTGCCAGCGCCGTCGCCGCATCGACATAGGCGAGCGACAGCACCCGGCCGCCGATGGTATTCTCCAGCGCCAGCAGGCGGGTGCGGGCGAAATGCGGATCGTCCGGCTTGACCGCCGTTTCGATGTCGGCGAGGCGCAGGGTGCCGTCGGGCTCGTGCGCGAGCGGTTGCGGCTGGATGCTGCCCAGCACCGCCGCACCGCCCGCTTCCCAACGATAGCAATGGGCATTCTGACCGACGATGTATTCGTCGCCGCGCTCGCAATGGCTCATCAGCGCGATCAGATTGGACTGCGTGCCGGAGGGCATGAAGACGGCGGCCTCCTTGCCGAGCATGTCGGCCAGCCGGTTCTGAAGCTGGTTGACGCTCGGGTCGTCGCCATAGACGTCGTCGCCGACCGCGGCGCGCTGCATGGCTTCGCGCATCGCGGGCACGGGACGGGTGACGGTGTCGCTGCGGAAGTCGTGGCGGATCGCGGCGGGCATGGCGGTTCCTTGAAAAAAGGCGGTTATGAAAAGAATGCGCGCTGGCGGACCCTGCGCTCCGCGCGCAGGCCGGCCAGGAAACTGACCTGACCGACGATGGCCGCGCCGCTCACCACCAGCGCGGCGGCCAGCACCGGGTTGCCGCCGAGGCCGGCGAGAAAGGTGCAGAGCGCGCCGACCGACATCTGCGCGAACCCATACAGGCCCGCCGCGGAACCGACGATGCTCGCCTGTACGCCGAGCGCCTTGCTCAACGCCGCCGGGCTGGACATGCCGGCGCCCAGCGCGAACAAAAACATGCAGCCGACCATCGCCGGCACCGTCAACCGACCGATGAGTACGATCAGCAGCAGCGTCAGGCCGCTGACGACGCTGATGGCGATGCCGATCAACAACAGCTTTTCGATGCCGACCGGACGCACCAGGCGGCGCGTCAGCGCGTTGCCCACCGACATGCCGGCGATCAGCAAACCCAGATGGATGCCTACTTCGTGCAGCGGGCGGTGCAGTTGCGTGGTGACGATGAACGGCGCCGCGGCGATGAAGGCGTAGATCGACGTCGTCGCGCAGCCGCCACCCAGCGCGTATCCCAGAAAGGAGCGCGAGCGCAGCAACAGACCGTAGTCGTGCAGCAGCACCGCCATGCTGAGGGTGCCGGTGGGCTTGCCGGTTTCCGGGATGAGGCGCCAGGTGAAGGCCAGCGTCACCGCGCCCAGTCCGGCGAGCAGCACGAAAATCGCGCGCCAGCCGGACAGGGCGACCAGGCCCGAGCCGAGCAGCGGCGCAAGCCCGGGCCCGATCATCATCATCAGATTCATCAACGCGAGGGCCCGCACGGCTTCGTCCGGCGGCGCGGTGTCGCGCACGATGGCCCGGCCGAGCGCCAGTCCCGCGCACCCGCCCAATGCCTGGAAGAGACGCGCGGCGATCAGCGTATGGATGCCGGACGCGCACGCCGCCACCAGGCCGGCGACCGTATACAGCGTCAGGCCGACGAGCAGCATCGGCCGCCGTCCCAGGCTGTCGGAGAGGGGCCCATAGACCAACTGGCCGGCGGCGAGCCCCATGATGTAGACGCTGATCGTCATCTGCATGGTGCCGCTGCCCACGCCGAGCGCCTGCGCGGCTTGCGGCAGCGCGGGCACGAACATGTGCATCGCCAGCGTGCCGCTGACGATGATCATGACCAGCAGCCATAACGGCGCATGGGGTGTGACGGGACCCCGCGGAGCCGAGGAGGAGACGCTCATGCGGGGGTGTCCCTTTCCGCGTCGGCCAGCGTGGCCGCGAGTTTGCCGAGCACCTCGAAGGCGCGCTCGAGCGCCGGCGCGGGCACGCAGGACAGCAAGGCGTCGCGGCCCGCGCCGATGCGCGCTTCGACCTGCGTCACCGTCGCCTGGCCCAGCGGCGTCAGCTGGATCGTCTTGGCGCGCCGGTCGGCGTTTTCCGCCCGTTCGACGAAGTTCGCGGCCTCCAGCCCGTCGAGGAGCCGTACCACCGATGAACTGTCGAGCGACAACGACGCGGCCAGATCCTTCTGCCGCATCGGCTGCGATGCGCGCGCCAGGTGCAGCAGGGGGAGCCACATCGCCTGGGTGAGACCCAGGGGGCGGAGTTGCCGGTCGATATTGCGCCGCCATTGACGGTTGATCTGCGCCATCAACGACATGAAGTCCTGACGGGCCTGCGCGTTGTGTGCGGTACGTGCGGTCGGGGGGGCGGTCATCGGCGGGATCGGTGGGCGGCGCGGGTCAGTTAGATGATATGCCAATTATAGGGATGCCATGCATTCCTGGCAACGCGGCGGCGCCGGTACCGCCGCGATGGAGGCGGGCGGGTGCGGCGGACCTGATCGCACGGATTGTTGCTTAACCGCACCAGTTGGTACTCTCCCGGATTGTGAATTCCTAAAACCCCACGGCGATTGTTGCTATCATCTCGACCGTTGAAAGTACCGCGCGCCGGCCCGAGCGCATCGGACGGATGCCGAACCGCATGGTACGCGCGTCCGAAAAACAAGCATGCTGTACCGACCCCACCTACCGTGTCCGCCCATACCAACGAAAAACGCCGCCATTTCCTCCGGCAATCCGCCGCGTTCATTCCCATCGTCAGTCTCGGGGGAACGGTGCTGCATTCGGCCTTCGCCGATCAGCCCAACGCGCCGCCGCTGGAAAGCTATGCACCGGTTTTCTTCGACGCAGCCGAATGGACCTTCATCAAGGCGGCCTGCGATCGGCTGATTCCCGCCAACGCCGACGGCCCCGGCGCGCTGGAAACCAATGTGCCGGTGTTCATCGACCTGGAATTGAAGGGCGGATTCGGCGCGGCGGAAGACTGGTACATGGAGGGTCCGTTCGATCCCCATGCACCCTCCGCGGCCGGCTACCAGTTGCCCTACACGCCGCGCGAGGTGTACCGCAAGGGCATCGCCGCGACGTCGAAATACTGTCAGCAGTCCCATCAGAAGGCGTTCGACGCGCTCGATGCGGCCGCGCGCGACCAGGTGCTCACGGCGCTCGAACACGACAAGATCGACTTCGCGCAATTCGGCGAACCGCAGATGAAGGCGTCGGCGTTCTTCTCGTTCCTGCTGCAAAACACCAAGGAAGGCTATCTCGCCGATCCGATCCATGGCGGCAATCGCGCGATGGGGTCGTGGAAGATGATCGGCTTCCCCGGCGCGCGCGCGAGCTATACCGAATGGATCGATCAGCACAACGTGCCCTATCCACTCGGACCCGTGGATCTCGCCGGCCGGCGCGGCTGATCCCGGCCGGACGTGCGCAACGGTCGTCGCGACCGGCCGCGCGCTCCGCGTCGCGCGGTTGCGTTTCTTTTCGACATTCTCCCGATAATCGGTAGCGGACGCCCACGGGCGGCGGGGGCGCGCTTTGCATATCGCATCGCGCGCGCCCTCCCGGCCCGTCACCCGCGGAAACAGGAAACATGATGGCTATCAACAAGGATCCGGTCGACGTCGTGATCGTCGGGCTCGGCTGGACCGGCTCGATCATGAGCATCGAACTGGCGAAAGCGGGACTGAAGGTCGTGGCGCTGGAGCGCGGCGACGATCGCACCAATGCGGACTTCGCCTACCCGAAAGCGGCCGATGAACTGCAGTTCGGCGTGCGGCACAAACTGATGCAGCGGCCGAAGCAGTCGGCGGTGACGGTACGGCAGAACATCGACCAGGTCGCGCTGCCAAACCGGGTGCTGGGCGCCTTCCTGCCCGGCGACGGCGTGGGCGGCGCGGGCCTGCACTGGACCGGGCAGTTGATGCGTCCCCGGCCGACCGATCTGGCGCTGGGCACGTTCGCCCGCGAGCACTACGCCAAGGGCCAACTGCCGGCGGACATGCAGATCCAGGATTTCGGCGTCACGTACGACGAACTCGAACCGCATTTCGATTTCTTCGAAAAGGTCTGCGGACTCTCGGGGCAGGCGGGCAATGTGCGCGGCAAGATCATCGACGGCGGCGACCCGTTCGAGGGCGCGCGTTCGAACCCCTATCCGCTGCCGCCGCTGGAGGACAGCCTCAGCAGCGCGATGTTCGAGAAGGCGGCCCGCAACCTGGGCTACCATCCGTTTCCGAATCCGTCCGCGGCGGTGTCGCGGCCCTGGACGAATCCGTACGGCATGCAGCTCGGGCCCTGCAACTACTGCGGCTTTTGCAGCTTCTACGCCTGCGTGAATTTTTCGAAGGCCTCGCCGCAGACGACGATTCTCGATGCGGTCAAGCTGCTGCCGAACTACGAATACCGGGTCAACAGCAATGTGATCCGCGTCGATCTGCATGACGACAAGAAAACCGCCAAGGGCGTGACGTATATCGATGCCGCCGGCCAGGAGGTGTTCCAGCCCGCGAAGATCGTCGTGCTGGCGTCGTTCGCGCTCAACAACGTGCGGCTGATGCTGCTCTCGGGCATCGGCAAACCCTATGACCCGGTGGCGAACACGGGCGTGGTCGGTCGCAACTATTCCTGGCAGATGGGCAGCGGCATGCATCTGTATTTCAAGGATCTCGAATTCAACCCCTTCGTGGCGGCGGGGACCACCGGCAAGATGTTCAACGACTTCTCGCCGGGGACCTTCGACAGCACCGCACTGGGTTTCATCGGCGGCGCCAAGCTGCACGGCTCGCAGCCCACCGGCTCGCCGATGAAGCATCCGCTGCCCAGCGGCACGCCGAAATGGGGCGCGGGCTGGAAGGCGTCGCTGAAGCAGAACTACGGTCACCACATGGCCTTGTCGATGAGCCTGACGAACATGTCGTATCGCGGCGTGTTCCTCGATCTCGATCCGACCTACAAGGACCCCTACGGCCAGCCGCTGCTGCGCATGACCTACGACTGGCAGCCGAACGAATTGAAAACCGCCCAGTTCATGGGCGAAAAGCTGCGGACGATCGCCAAGGAATTGAAGCCGGACGTGCTCGACGACACGGTGATCAAGCCGGACGCGCATTTCAAGACGACGGCCTATGTCTCGACGCACAACGTCGGCGGGGCCGTCATGGGGACCGACCCGGCGACATCGGCGCTGAACCGCTATCTGCAGAGCTGGGACGTGCACAACGTCTTCGTGCCGGGCGGCAATGCCTTCCCGCAGAATTTCCAGAACAATCCGACCGGCATGATCGGCGCGCTGACCTATTGGTCGGTCAAGGCGATCCTCGAACAATATCTGAAGAATCCCGGGCCGCTGGTCCAGGTATAAGCAAGGGATCACATGAAGCATAAAACGACGATGGGGTCCCGCGCGAGTGTGGTTGGCGGCGCGCTGCTGGGCATGCTGCTGGCGGTCTCCGCCGCGGGCGCGGCGACGGATGCGGCGCCGGCATCGGCCGCCGCGGCATCGGCCGCCGCGGCATCGGCCGCCGCAAGTTCGGCGTCGACTCCGACACCGGCTGCCGCCGCGAGCGGCGATCAGGCCGCCGTCGCGCGGGGCGCGTATCTGGCGCGCGCGGGCGACTGCATCGCGTGTCACACCGCCGTGCACGGCAAGCCGTTCGCCGGTGGCCTGGCGATCGAAAGTCCGCTGGGCACGATCTGGTCGACGAACATCACGCCGGATGCGCAGAATGGCATCGGCGCCTATACCGAAGCGCAATTCGGCGCCGCGCTGCGCGAAGGCAAGCGTGCTGACGGCAGCAATCTGTACCCGGCGATGCCGTATCCGTCGTACAGCAAGCTGACCGATGCCGATGTGCACGATCTGTACGTCTATTTCATGAAGGGCGTGGCGCCGGTCGCGCTCAAGCCGACGCCCACCCGCCTGCATTTCCCGTTCAACATGCGCTTCGGTCTGGGCATGTGGGACTGGGCCTTCATGCATCCGGGCGTGTTCCAGCCGGATCCGGCGCGCAGCGCCGAGGTGAATCGGGGCGCCTATCTGGTCGAGGGGCTCGGGCATTGCGGCAGTTGCCATACCGCCCGCGGCATCGCCATGCAGGAAAAAGCGCTCGACGATGGCAGCGCCGGCTATCTCGGCGGCACGAACCTGAACGACTGGTGGGCGCCGCAATTGCGTGGCGACGCCGGCGGGGCGGCCAGCGGCGGCGTGGCGAGCTGGTCCACCGACGAGATCGTCGATTACCTGGGATCGGGGCGCAATGTGCATGGCGCCGTCAACGGCGAGATGACGGCGGTCGTGCAGAACAGCACGTCGCACATGACGCCGGCCGACCGGCACGCCATCGCGGCCTACTTGAAGTCGCTGAAGGTCGACACGGCGACGGCGACGCCGGCGGTGGACGCCGCGGCGCGCGAGGCGACGCGCAAGACGCTGACGGCGGCCACGTCCCTGACGCTGGGGCAGCGGCTGTACCTCGACAACTGCGCGGGCTGCCACACCGTCACCGGCAACGGCGCGCCGCGGGTCTTCCCGGCGACGGCGGGCAATTCGCTGATCAATGCGCAGGACCCGACCGGTCTGATCCGCACCATCCTCGGCGGCGCGGTGACGCCTTCCACGCCGCTCGGGCCGGAACACCTGCCGATGCCGGGCTTCGCCTACCGGCTCTCGGACGACGAGGCCGCGCAACTCGCGACCTTCGTGCGCGCGGGCTGGGGCAACCGGGGCGGCGCGGTGACGGCGGCCCAGGTCGCCAAGGTGCGCGCGACCCTGCCGGCGCGGCAGGGCGGCGACGCGCAGCGCCACGCCGCGCAGAAAAGCACGGGCGAATGAGCGCGATGCGTCGGGCGTTCCTGTCGCAGGGACGCCCGGCGCGGGAATGGCTGCCCTGGAGAAGCGCTCGGCAGGTCCGACGGCTTATCCGTGACGCGCGAGCCGGCCGAGACGGCGCAGCGCGTCGTCGAGGTCGCGATCGAAGGGCTGGGCACAGCTCAGCCGCAGAAACGCATCGAAACGTCCCGAGTTCGAGAAGATCGTGCCCGGGGCGATGCGGATGCCTTCGCGCAGCGCCGCATGAAACAAGTGCTCCGATGAATGTCCGTCGGCGAGTTCGACCCACAGCAGCAAACCGGCCGGCGGCACACCCAGCCGCGTGCCGGCCGGAAAATGGCGCGCGATCGCGTCGGCGGTGGCGTCGCGCTGGACGCGCAGCCGCGCGCGCAGGCGATGCAGATGCCGGTCGTAGGCGCCGGAGCCGATGAACTCGGCCGCGACGCGCTGCGTCAGCACATCGCCGTGCCGGGTCTGGGCGTATTTCAGCATCCTGACGCGTGCGCTCCAGCGTCCCGCGTCCATCCAGCCCAGGCGCATGCCGGGCGCGAGGATCTTGTTCAGCGAGACGCAATAGATCACGCTGCCGTCGCGGTCCCAGGCCTTGACGGGTTGCACATGCTCCGCGTGTTCGAGCAATTCCCGGTACGGCTCGTCCTCGACGATGGCGATGCCATGGCGCCGGCACAGCGTGACGAGCCCGGCTTTGCGCGCATCGGGCATGACGCTGCCCAGCGGATTCTGCAGATGCGGCACGACCACCACCGCCTTGACGTTGCCGTACGCCGACAGCGCGGTATCGAGCGCCTCCAGCGAGATCCCGGTCGTGGGGCTTGTCGGAATCTCCAATGCGCGCAGCCCCAGGCTTTCCAGCAACTGAAGCAATCCGAAAAACGCCGGTGACTCGATCGCGATCGTGTCGCCGGACTGCGCCACCGCGCGTAATGCGAGGCTCATCGCCTCGACCGCGCCATTGGTCACGATGATGTCCTGCGGTGCGACCACCACCCCGCAGGACATGGCCCGGTGCGCCAGCGCCTGGCGAAAAGCGGGGCAATGGCCTTCGCCGCCGGTATCGGTGAGCAAGGTCGGATGGTGGCGCAATAGCTTGACGGCGAGCGCCTGTAGCGCGGCGCCGGGGTAGAGGCTGGCCGCCGCCGTCGCACCCCCGAGGTTCAGCGCATCGGGCGCGGCGTGGGCCCGTTCGATGACGCTGGAGATCCGTTCGTGCAGCCCGACATAGCGTGCCGCGGCCGGGGCGACGCGCATGTCCGGCTCGCTCGCGCCGGGCAGACGGGACGTCGGCGCCAATCGTACGAAATAGCCCGAGCGCGGCCGGGCTTCGAGCCAGCCTGCGTCCTCGAGATGGCGAAAGGTCTGCAGGGCCGTCGACAGACTGACATGGTGCTGGCGCATCAGCGCACGCACCGAGGGCATGCGTTCACCCGGCGCGAGCGTTCCGGTCCGGATGACGTGGCGATAGTGTTCGGCGAGTCGCTGGTACAGCGGCGCCCCCGTCATCGGCAGGCTGGCGCGGGAATCTTCTGCGGCGGAGTGCATGTGGCGGATCATGCCTGTATCGCACGGCGCGCGCCAGATACAGATGCGCGCGACCGCTACCGGAACAGCGTCCGGAAAAGCGATCTGTTGCGTCACAAAGCGACGCGATGTGTGTCTGTTGCGCCGCCGCCGTCGTCCTTACTCTAGAGTGCCAGGCGCGATGCGTGGCATGCGGCGCCACAGACAGAGGAAATCGACCATGCACGACGGCACATACCGCCTCCTTCCGGGCCAGATCCGGGGTTTTGGCCTGCGCCGGCAGACGCTTCTGCTGGCGCGGGACGGGCCGCTGCGGCTGACGTACCGCGACGCCGCGCTCGACTGGCTGCCGGGCGTCGTGACGCCCACGACGATCCTGCTGGACGAAGGCGCGGCGTACCGGATGCCGTGCGATGCCTGGGTCGACATTCGCACGGGTGCAGGCACGGGCATGGGTGGCGGCGCGAGTGGGCGGGCGAGTGGGGAGGCGGGCGCCGTGACGCTGGGCATCGCCTCGGCGGCCATGCCCGCCCTGCCGCGCAGGATGCTGGCGTGGGCCGCGCGGGCCATGCGCCGGCATCGCGCCGTAACCCGGAACGCGGGCCGATGACCTAGGCGTCCGCGCCCCCGTGCCGCGTCAGCGAGTAGCGGTGAATATCGGTGCGCAGTTGCCAGCCCTGGCTTTCCCAGTACGCCGCACCGGAGGGATTGCCGCGCAGCACGTCGATATGACATTTCTGGATGCCGAGCCGTTCGAGTTCGGACAGGCAACGGTCGACCAGCGCGTTCGCGATCCCGCGCCGCCGGAAGGCGGGCAGCACCGCCAGGTGCTGCAGATAGCCGCGCCGCCCGTCGTGGCCCGACATGACGCAGCCCGCCAACGCTCCCTCGCAATACGCAAGGAAGCTGAGATCCGGGTTGCGCGCGAGATAGCGGCCCGTCGCCTCGCGCGAATCCGCGTCGCGAAACGTTACGCCGGGCGTGCGCCGCAGCAGATCGATCAGGGCGTCGTAGTCGTCGAGGGACATCGTGCGCAGGGTCGGCGTCATCGTGCGTTCCAGGTGGGGGGCGAAGTCGAATGATAAGATCGAATCTCCTTCTCCATTGGCTTCCTTGGCCCGCTCATGCTTCTGACCCAGACCCAGATCCGCGTTTCCTGCTTCCTGTTCGACATGGACGGGACGCTGCTCGATTCCCATGCGCCGATGGTCCGGGCGTATACCGATTGGGCCGAGCGCCGTGGTCTCGACGTGGCGCGCGTGCTGCATGAATGCCAGGGGCGACGGGTGATCGATTCGGTGCGGGCGCTGGCGCCCCCGGGTACCGATATCGAGGCCGACGCCGCGGCACTGTCGCAACGCGAGCGCGACGACGTCGAGGGCGTGGTCGAAATTCCCGGCGCGGGGGCGTTTCTTGCGTCGCTGCCACCCGAGCGCTGGGCGGTGGTGACCTCGGCCGACCGGGTGCTGGCCCAGAATCGCCTGCGTGCCGCGGGGTTGCCGGTGCCGCCCCTGTTGATCACCGGGGACGATATCGTGCGCGGCAAGCCGGCGCCGGACGGTTTTCTGCAAGGCGCCCGCGCATTGAACGCGGCGCCCGGACAGGCCGCGGTTTTCGAAGATTCGACCGCGGGCATCCAGGCCGGGCTGGCTGCCGGCGCCCAGGTTGTCGCGATCGTGTCGACGCTGTCCACGGCGCAGATCGATGCACTGGGCCCGCGTGGCTATGTACACGACATGCGCGGCCTGAGCGTCGTGCCCGATGGCGACGCGTGGGTGATCCGGTTCGCCTAGCGCCGTTCCGCCGCGCGCACTGCGCGCGCTCCCCACACAGGTAATGACACAGGAAGACATCATGGATATCGGCTTCATAGGATTGGGCAGCATGGGCGCCGCGATGGCGATGAATGCCCTCAAGGCGGGCCATGCGGTGCGCGTCTGGAACCGCTCTCCCGGTCCGGCCCGGGCACTGGCCGAGGCCGGAGCGACGGTGGTGGCGACGGCCGCCGAGGCGTTCGCGGGCGACGCGGTGTTCTCGATGCTGGCCGACGATGCGGCGCTGCGTGCGGTACTGATCGACAGCGGACTGCTGAAGCAGGCGCCGCGGGGCACGATCCACGTCAATATGGCGACGATCTCCGTCGCGCTCGGCCAGGAGCTCGCCGCCCTGCATGCCGCGCAGGGGCTGGCCTACGTGGCCGCGCCGGTGCTGGGCCGCCCGGACGTGGCGGCGGCGGGCAAACTCAATATCGTGGCGGCGGGGCCGGACGAGGCCATCGCGCGCGTGCAGCCGGTGTTCGACGTCATCGGTCAGAAGACCTGGCGCGTGGGTACCGAGGCGTACAAGGCGAACGTGTTCAAGCTGGGCGCGAACTTCATGCTGGCCGCGGCGATCGAGACCACCGGCGAGGCGGCGGCGTTGATGTCGGGCCATGACATCGACCCGCATGCATTCCTGGACGTGATTTCGAATACCTTGTTCCCCGGTCCGGTCTACCAGGGCTACGGCCGGATGATCGCCGATCAGCGCTACGAGCCGGCGCTGTTCAAGGCGCGTCTCGGCCTGAAGGATGTGCGCCTGGCGCTGGCGGCGGCGGAAGCGGTGGACACGCCGTTGCCGGTGGCGAGCGTCGTGCGCGACAGTCTGATCGACGCGCTGGCGCATGGCGATGGCGACAAGGACTTCGCGGTGCTCGGCAAGGTGGCCGCCCGGCGCGCGGGTCGCGCGACCTGAGGCTGACATGCAGCGCGGCATGGGCAAGACGCCACGCCGCCTCGGGGTCAGTGGGAGGAGAGCGCTGTCTGGATGTGCACGATATTCCGGGTCGCTTCGGTGGTCCGCGTCGACAATTGGCGGATCTCCGAGGCGATAACCGAAAACCCGCGGCCGGCAGGACCCGCGCGTGCGGCCTCGACGGCTGCGTTCAGCGCGATCAGATTCGTCTGCCGGGCGATCATGTCGATCGTGCCGACGATCGTGGAAATGTCGCCGATGCTGCTTTCGAGCTGACGCTGATAGCTGGCCTGTTGCAGGCTCGCGGCTTCCGCGACCTTCATCGCGTGGATATCGCTTAACGCGCCGACCGCGCGCAGGGGATGGCCCTTCGCATCGCGCCGCGTCTGACCGCGTGCCCGGAACCAGCGGTATTCACCATCCTTGCAGCAACAGCGGTAATCGACATCGTACGGCGTGTTGCCGCTATGGTCCGTGAGGTGCGCGACGAATGCGTCGAGCGCCTTGTCCTTGTCGTCGGGGTGCAGGCGCGACGCCCACGCGTCGAGGACATTGGGAAACTCCGCTTCCGTCTCGAACCCCAGCAGACGCCGGAACTGCTGCGACCACCAGAACGCATTGCGCGGATTGATCGGATCGCCAGCCACGATTTCCAGATCCCATAGACCGTCGCTGAGCAATTCGCGCGACAGCTCGAAGCGGATCAGCGTCTTGTTCAGTTCTTCGTCGCGTTGCAGATGCGTATCGATGTTCGTCAGGGAACCCGCCACCTGAAGCGGCCGGCCCTCGGCGTCGCGCAGCGTTTCGCCGCGCGCCTCGAATGTGCGGTACTGGTTGTCGCTGCACTTCAGACGATAGGTCACGCGGTACGGCGTGCGGCCGCTGCGGTCGTTCAGATGCCGGGCGAACGCCGCCATCGTCGGACCGTGATCGTCGGGATGAAGCCGGCGCGACCAGCTGCCCAGCACATTCGGAAAATCCCTGTCGTTCTTGAAACCGAGAAGTGCCCGAAACTGATCGGACCACCAGAAGGGGTTGTTTTCGTTGCCCGGATCATCCTGGTTGACGACCATGTCCCATAAACCGTCGGTCGTGGCGCTGCGGACCAGGTCGAAACGGTTTTGGAGATGGGTAATTTCGTCATGCAAAACCTGTTTCTCTTGTTCGGCTCGTTCCCGCAACTCGCGCAACGCAGCGAGTTCGTCGGCATGGACGGACTGATGTTTATTTTTGAGAAACCACATGGCAATCGGTCGAATTGTTTATTGACCCTTCTTAACGACCGCTACCGTAAAACCTTGAGGACAACCAGTGCGTATGTGGCTAGACGATCCGGCAAAGTCGGGTTTCGCTGAAAACAGGTGGCCGGCGTGCCGCCATCGCTGTTCGAGATGGCATGATTCGGACCGTGGATCAAGCGCAGATCGCGTTGCGTCGCGTCTTATCGCGCCAGGCAGGTACGGAACGTGCTTGGAAAAGGGGTGTGCCCGGAACCGCCGCCGCGCGGTAATCGAATACTTAAAAACTGGACGTCGAAAATAATGCGCCTGCTCACTACCCAAGATGGACTCCCACGCGTGTCGTGGGGTGCCGTGATCGCCGGGGTCATTCTCTCGCTGATCGCCTACGTCATCCTCAGCGTCCTCGGCATGGCGGTCGGCGCCTCGCTGATCTCGCCTCTCACCCAGCAAAACCCCATGCACCACTTCGGCTTCGGCTCGGGCGTGTGGGTGATCGTCACGACCGTCATTGCCGTACTGGTGGGTTCGTACTTCGCGGGCCGTTGCGCGCCCGTGCTGGGATGGCTGCACGGCTTGCTGGCCTGGGCGGTGATGATCCTCGTCGTGGCTTTCGGCATGACGTCGTTGGTGGGCAGCGCGATCAGCGCCGCGGGCAGCGTGGCGGCAACGAGCGCCACGGTGGCATCGAACGACCCGTCGCTGACCAATAATTCGACGGCCGCATCGATCACGCAGCAGGTGCAGAGCGCAGTGGCCTCGGCCGCCTCGGAAGCTTCGAGCCCGCAGGCGGACCAGGACACGCGTCAGACGGCCGATACGGCGGCACGCAGCGTGGCACGTGCTTCGTGGTATTCGTTCGCGGCACTGATCGTGGGTCTGATCATCTCGATCGTCTCGGGCAGCATGGGCTTTCGTCACCAGCCCCCGTTCGAGGAAGGCGGTGGCGGTGCACTGAACGACACCGATCTGGCGAACGGCCGTGCCCGCACCGTCGCCACGGGCGATCGGATCCGTTGATCGATCCGCAGCATTGAATTCAAAACAGGTCTGAAGGAGAACAAAATGCCTTATTTCATCGGCTGGCTGCTCGGCGTACCGGTTATCGTCCTGGTGATCCTGTATTTCTTCCTGCACTGATCTCGCGATCGCGGCAGGCGGCAAGCGTAAGAACGATCGGCGGCGTGGGCCTGCGGGAGCTGCGTCGTCTTTTCAAAAAATTCCAAAAAGGAGCTTCGCATGGACAGCAAAACAGTAACGGGCATGGCGCAAAACGTGGCAGGCAAGGTGCAGGATACCGTGGGCAAGGTGCAGGACACCGTGGGTGACTTTGCGGGCGATGCGAGCACGCAGCTGGCCGGCAAGGCACGTCAGTTGAGTGGCAAGGCGCAGCAGCTGGGTGGCAAGGCGCAGGAAGTCTATGGTCAGGCGGCCGAACAGCTGCGCGGCACGACTGCCGAGAATCCCCTCGCGACGCTGGCCGTCGTGGGCCTGGCGGCATTCGCGCTGGGCATGCTGGTGGCGAAGGGCGGATCGGATCGTTATTGAAGTTGCGCCCGCCGCGCATGTGAGGCGATGCCGGAAACTCCGGTATCGAGGTCGGACCCGTTGCCTATGGCACGGGTCCGATTTTCATTTTGGCTGAGGACATGTTGCGGTTCCCCGTGGGGGCCGGTACCAGCTGGATTGCGGTAAATTCATTGTAAGGCTAAAATGCCTTACAATGAATTTTTCGGGGGAATCGATGGGTACATTGACCGTGACATCGAAAGGACAGGTTACCTTGCGTAAGGATGTTCTCGACCATCTGGGCGTTCGGGCAGGCCAGCGTATTTCGGTCGATAAGCTGCCCGATGGCAGGGTGGTGGTAAGCGCCGTACATGCCAGCGAGCCAATCAGTGCGGTTTTCAATCTCCTGAAAAGAGAGAACCGGCCCGCGCTGTCGATCGATGACATGAACGACGTGGCGGCGAAGGGCTGGGCCGGCGAGCGATGAAGATCACGGCCGACACGAACGTCCTTGTGCGCGCAATGATCGGCGACGACGAAGAGCAAAGCGCGCTTGCACAAGCGGAACTGGCGGCGGCCGACCTTGTCGCGATCGCACTGCCATCGCTATGCGAACTGGTATGGGTACTTTCAAGGGGTTACAAGGTTGCCTCCGATGAGATTGCCGAAGCCATTCGACGCCTAACCCAGGCCGCCAATGTCGTGGTGAATCTTCCCGCCGTCGAAGCCGGGCTTGCACTGCTGGATGCGGGAGGGGACTTCGCCGACGGCGTGATTGCGTATGAGGGGCGATGGCTGGGCGGTGAAGCGTTCGCGTCATTCGACAAGAAGGCGGTCATGCGCCTGGCAGCCCAGGGCAAGGCCGCGCGTCTTCTGGCATGAATGGGGCGGGCCGGGCCGCGGCGCGGGCTTGCGCGGCTGGAGCGCGCGCTTACCGGATGGCCGGTACGAACGGCAATGTCGCCGCGGGCCAGGTCAGCAGCGTCAGGACCCGCCTGACGGACACGATTTCGGCCGGCCACCCGCTGGCCGTCGTGGAGCGCGTGACGCTCGCCGAGGTTGTCCGACATGCCTTCCCGATGCTCGACATGGACGAGCATGTCCAGACGGCGAGCCGCTATTGGACGCAGCACGGGCTGACGCCGTCGATACGGTTCCAGAGCAAATCGATCGAGGGGATTCGCAGCATGGTGGCGCTGGGCAGCGGCGTGACGATTCTGTCGGACCTGGTCTACCGGTCGTGGTCGCTCGAAGGCGCGCGGATCGTCCGGCGGCCGCTCGCGGAAAACGTGCCGACGATGGATGTCGGCATCATCTGGTCGCGCCAGCGCGGCTGGCCGGCCGCGGCGCAGGCGCTGCGCGTTTCCTGCGCACGGCGCCGCGTGCCGGGGAGGCGCGCGGAAGCGCCCCGTCAGCGCGCCTGAGCGGTCATCAGAAAGTCACGCCGGCGACCAGCATCAGGTTCGCGTAGGGCGTGCATTCGCCCGTGCGCACGACCGCGCGCGCGCGGTGCGACAGTTGTTTCAGCGCCTCGTGCGAAACCTCCCGGCGCGTGCCGATCGCCTCGGCCGACAGACCTTCGAGCCAGGCATCGCCGCGCGCCAGCGTCTCGCTCGCGATCACATGCGATTCGACCTGCATTTCGGCGAGCAACACGCGCAGCGTCGTGGCGATGTCCGGCGTGCCGGGCGTGAGCGCCAGATCGATCACCTCGACCGCGGTGCCGTGCGGTGCGGGCATGCCGGCATCGGCGACCAGCACCATGTCGCCGTGGCCGAGCGTGGCGACCAGACGCGATAGCGCGGCGTTCAACAAGGGGGTTTTTTTCATGGTGCGGAGGTCTGCGGCGCGTCAGGCTGGATTTCGGAAAAATACGGGATCGACGGCTGGGCGCCTGCGCGGGTCACCGATAGGGCGGCGGCGGCCTGACCGAAGCGGACCGCTTCGTCGAGCGGCCGGCCCGCGGCCAGCGCCGCCGCGAAACCGCCGATGAAGGTGTCGCCGGCCGCCGTCGTATCGACCGCGGCGACCCGGCGCGCGGGATAGTGGGTGCCGCGCGTGTCGTCGTCGATGCCCTTGTTCCCCGCGGCGTCTGCGGGCGGCAGCAGGAACACCCCCTGGCCGCCGAGCGTGATCAGCACATGCCGCGCGCCCTGCTGCTGCAGCACCCGCGCCGCGCGCCGCGCGCTGTCCGGGGAGTCGACGGCGACGCCGGAGAGCGCCGCGGCCTCCACCTCGTTCGGCACCAGGAAATCGACGTTCTCGAGCCAGCCCTGCGGCAGCGGCCCGGTGACGGGGGCGGGATTCAATATGACCGTGCGTCCCAGCGCATGCGCGCGGCGCAGCGCGGCGAGCACCGTCGCTTCGGGCACCTCCAGCTGGCAGACCACCACGTCGGCCTGGGCGATCAGGTCGGCGTGCGCCTCCACCGCCGCGGTATCCAGCGCGCCGTTGCTGCCGGCGATGATGACGATGGTGTTCTGGCTGGCGTCGTCGACGACGATCAGCGCGACCCCGGTGGGGTGCGTCGCGTCGCGCCCGATGCGGCTGCAGTCGATCCCTTCGTCCTGCATCGCCTGGAGCAGTTGCGTGCCGTTGGCGTCCTGGCCGAGACGCCCGAGCATGCCGACCTGCGCGCCGAGCCGTGCCGCGGCGACGGCCTGATTCGCGCCCTTGCCGCCGGGCACCTGATCGAACGCGGTGCCGGCGAGCGTTTCGCCGGGCTGCGGCAGGCGCGGCGCGCGCACCACCAGATCCATATTGAGACTGCCTATGACGGCGACACGACCGGTTCGAGCTTCCACGGGGGTCCTTGCGAAAAGATTCATTGGAGGAGGGGGCGCCCGCACGACTCGCGCACCAGCAGGCGGGGTGCGACCGGCTGCTGACAGGGTGCGCCGGTCGTCACGCCGTTGATGCGGTCCAGCAAACGGCTGGCCGCGGTTTCGCCCAGACGCAGGATCGCCTGGCCGACCGTCGACAGCGCGGGGTAGACGTAGCGGCTCATCTCGATATCGTCGAACCCGACGATCGAGCAGTCCGCGGGCACCCGGATGCCACGCTCGGCGGCGGCGCGCAGCGCGCCGATGGCCATCAGGTCGTTGCCGGCGAAGATCGCGCTGGGCGCGAACGTGTCGAACAGCGTGCTGGCCGCCATCCGGCCGCCCGGGCTGGAAAAATCGGCTTCGACGATCGCGTTCTCCGCCACCGGCACGCCGTGCTCGGCCATCGCCCGCCGGAACCCCGCGACGCGGCTGGCGCTGATGCCGCCGGCGCTCGCCGAGCCGGCGATGCAGCCGACGCGGGTATGGCCCAGCGCCAGCAAATGACGGGTGGCGATCGCGCCGCCGGCTTCGTGATCGGTCTGCACGAGGTCCGCGGCAACGCCGGCGATCGGCCGGTCGATCATCACCACCGGCACGCCGGACTGACTCAGCGCCCGCGCCATCCGGACGTCGTCGCCGGCCGAGGCGACGATCAGGCCGTCGATGCGTTTTTCATGCAGCACGCGCAGATACGCGTATTGCGTGGCGATATCGTTGTCCGAATTGCAGAGGAACACGCAGTAGCCGTGGCGCCGCAGATGGCCCTCGATGCCACGCGCGATTTCCGCGAAGTAGGGGTTGGTATTGCTGGGCACGAGCAGACCGATGGTGGCCGTCGCGCGCGCCTTGAGCGAGCGCGCGACCGCCGACGGCACGAAATGCAGTTCGGCGATGGCCGCCAGCACCCGCTCGCGTTTCTCCGCGCGCACCGGGCGGGTGTTGTTCACGACATGCGACACGGTCGTGTACGACACACCGGCGAGCGCGGCGACGTCTCGGATCGTGGACATGGTCTCGGCCGGTGACGGGCGTGCGGACGTGGACGCGGGCGGGCGAACGCCGCGCTCAGGCGCGCCGTTTCGCGCGATGGCTGCGATAGGTGTCGAGCACCACCGCCACCACGATGACCGCGCCGGTGATGATGCGCTTGGTCGGTTCGTTGGCGCCGATCTGCGCGAGTCCGGCGGCCAGCACGGAGATGATCAACACGCCGAAGAAGGTGCTGATGACCGAACCGCGTCCGCCCATCAGGCTGGTGCCGCCGATCACCACCGCCGCGATCACCTGCAGCTCGCTGCCGGCGCCGGCGTTCGGGTCCGCCGCTTCCAGGCGCGACACCTGGAACAGCGCCGCGAGACCGGCGAGCGCGCCCATCAGCGAGAACACGATGACCTTGTAGGGGCGCGGGTCGATGCCGGCCAGGCGCACCGCTTCCTCGTTGGTGCCGATGCCGATCAGATAGCGGCCGAACACCGTGCGGGTCAGCACCAGCTGGGCGACGATCATGACGACCACCGCGATGATGAAGGCCGGCGAGATACCGAAGGCGATCGGATTGGCGAGCCAGTCGAACGCGTCGCCGATATAGGCGGTGCGCGAATTCGTCATCTGATACGCCAGTCCGCGCGCCATTTCCAGCACGCCCAGCGAGACGATGAACGAGGGAATCCGCCAGGCCACCGTGACGAAACCGGTCAGGCTGCCGGCGGCCGCCGCGATCGCGATGCCGGCCAGCGCAGCGGGCAGCGGGCTCCAGTGCCATTGCAGCGCCGCGACGCTGACGGCCGAGGCCGCGAGCGCCAGGACCGAGCCGACGGACAGATCGATGCCGGCGATGATCAGCACGAAGGTCATGCCCACGGCCATCACCACCAGATCGGGAATCTGGTTCGCGATCGTGATGAAGGTGTCGTAGGTCAGAAAGTGCGAACTGAGCGTGGAGAACAGGACGATCATCGCCAGTAGCGCGCCGGCGAGACCCAGATAGCTGTTCAGGCCCATGCGCGTGCCGGCGTTGACGGGCGGCGTGGCCAGGGTGCCGAGTGTCGTGTCGGCGTCGGGCGCGCTCGCGGGCTTGTCGACGCGCTTGTCAGCAGGAATCGTCATGGTGTGTCTCGTGTCGGTTGTGCGCCCCGGGATGCGGCTCGCGCATCGTGGGCGTCTTCTGTGTTTTGCGCGGTGGCATGGGTTGCGGGTACGGCATGCGCCGCGGTTTCCGCCGTGGTTTCCCCCGCGGTTTCCTTGTCATAGCCCGAGAACGCCGCCGCGAGCAGGCTGTCCTGGGTCCATTCCCCGCGCGCGAAGGTGCGGACCAGCTTGCCCGCGGACATCACGGCGATCCGGTCGCAGATCAGCATGAGTTCGCGCATGTCGCTCGACACCACCACCAGCGCCTTGCCGGCGCGCGCCTGGGCGCCCAGCAGCGCGTAGATATCGAACTTCGCGCCCACGTCGATGCCGCGCGTGGGTTCGTCGAACAGCATCACGTCGCAGTCGCGCTCCAGCCAGCGGCCGATCACCACCTTCTGCTGATTGCCGCCGGAGAGCTCGCCCACCGGCTGCGCCGGGCCCGAACAGCGCACGCTCATCGCATCGATCTGGCGTTTCGACAGCGCCTGTTCGAGGCCGCCGTCCACCATGCCGAAGCGCGAGACCTTCTCGAAATTGCTCAGCGACAGGTTCGACGCGACCGGCTGCGTGAGCAGCAGGCCCTCGCCCTTGCGGTCCTCGGTGATCAGCGCGATGCCCTGACGGACCGCGTCGACCGGCGAGCGGATCGTGCGCGGTTGCGGGGGCGTACCGATCGCGACCGTGCCGGCGTCCTTGCGGTCGGCGCCGAAGATCAGCCGCAGCAGTTCGGTGCGGCCCGAGCCGATCAGTCCGCTGATGCCGAAGATCTCGCCGCGCCGCACCTCGAAGGACACATCCTTCACCACGTCGCCGCGCGTCATGTGCTCGACGCGGAACATCGGCGCGCCGATATCGCGCTCGCCCAGATCGATGCGGTCGCCGATGTCGCGCCCCACCATCAGGGTCACCAGGCGGTCCGTCGTGTACTCGGCAATGGGGCCGACGCTGACCAGCTTGCCGTCGCGCAGCACCGCGATCCGGTTGGAAATGCGCGCCAGCTCTTCGAGCCGGTGCGAGATATAGATGATCGATACGCCATCGCGTTTCAGGCGCTCGACCTGCTCGAACAGCAGCTCGACCTCGCGCCCGGTGAGCATCGCGGTCGGCTCGTCGAGGATCAGCACGCGGCAGTCGCCGATCAGATTGCGGGCGATCTCGACCATCTGCTGATGGCCGATGCCGAGCGCCGCGACGGGCGTGTCCGGGTCCAGCGTGTCGAGCCCCACCCGCGCCATGGCCGCGACGGCGGCCTGGCGCAGGCGTTTGCGGGAAATCCAGCCCAGCCCCGTGGACGGCAGCTGGTTGAAGAACAGGTTCTCGGCGATCGTCAGCGTGGGCAGCAGGTTCAGCTCCTGCATCACCATGCGCACGCCCAGCGCCTCGGCCTTGCTGCGGCTGCCGGGCGCGAACGGCGCGCCGTTGAAGGTCATGGTGCCGTGCGTGGGCGTCTCCAGCCCGCCGATGATCTTCGACAACGTGCTCTTGCCGGCGCCGTTCTCGCCGGTCAGCGCGAGCACTTCACCGGCGAACAGCGTCAGGTCGACGCCCGCCAGCACCGGTGCGGCATAGGTCTTGCCGATACCGCTTACCTGCATGACGGGAGTCGACATCATTTGCGCGTCACCAGCTCGACCGGGGTTTCGACGATGTCGGCCAGTTCGTTCTGCTTCTTGTGATCGCGCAGCGCGGTCAGCGCGGTGGTGATGCCGAACACCGCCTGCTTCGCCGCGAACTGGTCGGCGGTGGCGAGCACGCGGCCGTCCTGCAGCATCGGCTTGATCGCGGCGATGTCGTCGTACCCGACGACCGTCACCTTGCCCGCGCGGCCCGCGGCGCGCACCGCCGACACCGCGCCGATCGCCATGTTGTCGTTGCCGCACAGCAGCGCCTTCAGGTTCGGATACTCGTTGAGCATCGCCGCCGAGACCGCGTTGCCCTTGTCGATTTCCCAGTCGCCCGATTGCAGCGACACGACCTTCACCTTCGCGGCGGCCATCGCGTCCTTGAAGCCGGCGGTGCGCTGCTGTGCGTTGGTGGTCGTCGAGACGCCTTCGACGATGCCGACCTCGTCGCCGGCCTTTAGGTTTTTCGCGAGGTAGTCGCCGACCAGCTTCGCGCCCTTGCGGTTGTCCGGGCCGACGAAGGGCACCTTGATGTTCTTCGACTTCAGCACGTCCTGGTCGAGCCGGTTGTCGATGTTGACGACGATGATGCCGGCGTCCACCGCTTTCTTGATCGCCGGCACCATGGCCTTCGAATCCGCCGGCGCGATCACGATCGCGTCGACCTTCGAGACGATCATCTGCTCGACGATGCGGATCTGCGCGCTGGTGTCGGTCTCGTTCTTGATGCCGTTCGAGATCAGATCGAAATCGGCCGAATGCGTCTTCTGGTAATCCTTCGCGCCGTCTTCCATCGTCAGGAAGAATTCGTTCGCGAGCGATTTCATGATCAGCGCGACGCGCGGCTTATGAGCGGCGGTCTGTGCCTGGGCGGTGAGGGGCAGCAGCGCGGCGGCGGCGAGGGCGACACCGGCAACCAGCACGCGACGACGGACGAGATGGGTCATTGCAACGTCTCCTGTTTGATTTTGGATGCGCCGCGGGCCGTCGCGCGAGATTGCGAGGCGGCACGCGGCGCCGGGCGTTCTGATCGCCGGGGCCACGGTCGGGGGTGGCGCTTCTGCCGGGCACCCCTCTCATCTGATGGGAAAATGCCCGCAAAATGCATCCGCAACCGTTTGCGGAACTGATAATCGTCTTTAGCGGCGCGTGCGTCAATACAGGGAAAACACTGCCCCGGGATGGATATCGATACCACCGCGGTATCGCGGAAGGATGCAGGCCACCGCGGAACGGCAGACGAAGATCCTGGCCGATCGGGCGAATCCAGCCGAGCAGGCGCATCGGCTGGGGCAGGCGCGAATCGGGGGCAGGCGCGAATCGGGAGCAGGCGCGAATCGGGGGCAGGCGCGAATCGAGGGCAGGCGAATCGAGGGCAGGCGAATCGAGGGCAGGCGAATCGAGGGCAGGCGCGAATCGAGGGCAGGCGAATCGAGGGCAGGCGAATTCAGCGAAGCGGACGGGGCCGACGAGTCAGGCGAATCGGGCAAGCGAATGCGTCAGGCGGAACCGTTCGGTCGTACCGCGGGCACGGCATCGTCCGCGCTGCCCGCGTGCCGTCGCGCGGCGGACGCGATGCACGCCGTCAGGCATCCGAGCGCGCCCATCGCCGCGCAGTAGGCGACGCCACTCCACGCGCTCCAGGGCGTCAGCGCGATCAGCAGCAGCGGCGTGGTGCTGGCCCACACGGCATACGCGGTGTTATAGGTCAGCGAAATGCCCGACACGCGCAGCGCGGGCGGAAACAGCCCCACCATCGCCGCGGGCACGACGCCGACGATCCCGCAACTCAGTCCGGCCAGCGCATAGGCGGCGCCAGGCCAGGGCCAGTGGTGGATCAGGCTCGCGTACAGCACGCCGATGCCCAGCGGCATCAGCGCGCTGTACAGCGCGACGGCCCGCCAGGCGCCGATGCGGTCGCCCACGCGCCCGCCCAGCACGCAGCCGATGTTGAGAAAGACGATCGCGATGCCGCTCATGCCGAAGGCGCGGCTCGCGGACATGCCGAAGCGCTGCTGCAGGAGCGTGGGCGTCACCACCACCAATGTCACGACCGCCGCGGTCAGCACGCCGGTGAGGATCACCGCCGGCAGCAGGGCGGCCCGGTGATCGCGCAGCACCGCCAGAACCGGATAGGGCATGGCATCCCGCCGGCGTGCGTGCAATGCCGTGAACACGGGCGTTTCGCTGAGCCAGCGGCGCAGCCAGACGCCGAGCATGCCGAAGACGCCGCCGAGCAGGAAGGGAATGCGCCATGCGTAGTCGACGATCTCGGCCGGCGTAAAGACGCGGGCCAGCCAGGCGGCGGTCAGGGCGCCCAGCAAATAGCCGAGGGTCAGGCCGGCCTGCAGAATGCCCAGCACGGTACCGCGCCGCGCGAGCGGCGCGTGCTCCGCGACGAAGACCCAGGCGCCGGGCACCTCGCCGCCGACCGCGGCGCCCTGCACGATGCGCAGCGCCAGCAGCAGCAGGGGCGCGGCGGCGCCGATGCCGCGGTAGGTCGGCATGACGCCGATCGCCAGGCAGGGCACGGCCATCATCAGGATGCTCAGGCCGAACATCTTCTTGCGTCCGCCCCGGTCGGCGTAATGCGCCATGACGATGCCGCCCAGCGGCCGCGCCAGATAGCCCGCGGCGAAGATGCCGAAGGTCTGGACGAGGCGCAACCAGTCGGGCGTGTGCGGTGGAAAGAAGACCTGGCTCAGCGTCGTCGCGAAAAACGCGAAGACGATGAAATCGTAGATTTCGAGCGAGCCGCCCAGCGCCGCCAGTCCGAGGGTGCGGTAATCCGCGCGCGACAGGCGCGGCGCGGGGAAGGGTTCGGCGTTGATCGACACGATTGACCGGATGGCGGTTGGCGAGGGTGACCCTGCCGCACGCGTTCACGCGCTGCGTGCGGCTCCAGGCGGCATCATACGGATTCGTGCGCGATCCGGGAAATCACGCGGCCTCGCCGCGAAATTGCGCCTCGATTTCCTCGAGCGAGCGTCCCCGGGTTTCGGGCACGAAACGCAGGACGAACAGGAATGCGGCCACCCCCATCGCGGAGAAGATGAAGAAGGTCGAGGAGATGCCCACCCATTTGACCACCACCGGAAACGACAGGCCGATCACGAAATTCTCCAGCCACAGCGCGCAGGTGGCCACGCCCATCGCGAAACCGCGGATCGACAGCGGAAAGATCTCCGACAGCATGACCCAGACGATCGGTGAGATCGTGCCCTGCACGAAGGCCAGGAACAGACCCATCGCCGCGAGGATGCTGAACGCACGCAGCGTCGACGGCGGCAGGGCCAGCGACAGCACGCCGATCAGCAACAGCGCGCAGGTCGAGCCGGTGAGCCCCACCAGCAGCAGCGGACGACGTCCCACGCGGTTCAGCAGGCGCATGCCGACGAGCGCCGCGGCGACCGCGATCACGCCGTTCGAGATGTTGGCGATCAATGCGCCGTTACGGCCGAAACCGGATTCGGTCAGGATCTGCGTGCCGTAGTACATGATCGAATTGACGCCGGTGATCTGCTGCACGATCGCCAGGCCGACGCCGACGCCGAAGATGCGGCGCACCCACGGCGTCGACAGCGATTGCCAGCCGGCATGCTCGCGACGGCCGTCCTGTTCGACCGCTTTCTTGATTTCCGCGAGTTCGACGCGGGCGCGGCTCAGGGTGCGGACCTTGCGCAGCGTGGCGAGCGCGTCGTCGAAACGCCCCTGGGCGGCGAGCCAGCGGGGGCTTTGCGGCAGGAATTGCATGCCGATCCACAACGCCAGCGCGGGCAGCGTCGCGATCACGAGCATCCAGCGCCAGATGCCGGGCTGGTGACCGAAGAAATTGCCGAGCGCGGCATTCGACGTGAACGCCACCAGTTGCCCGGTCACGATCATCAACTCGTTCTGGTTGACCACGCTGCCCCGCCGCGACGACGGCGCCATCTCGGAAAGGTAGGTGGGTACGGCGACGGACGCGCCGCCGACGGCGATGCCGAGGACGAAGCGCGACAGCACCATCACCGTGGTGTTCGGCGCAAAGGTGCAGGCGAGGGTGCCCGCCATGAAAAGCACCGCCAGCAGGATGATGGTGTTGCGGCGTCCGCGGCTGTCCACCAGCTGTCCGCCGAGCACCGCGCCGAGCGCCGCGCCCAGCAGCAGCGAACTGGCGACCAGGCCCTCGGTGAAGGGCGTGAGGCCCAGATCGTCGCTCATGTAGATGAGCGCGCCGTTGATCACGCCGGTGTCGTAACCGAACAGCAGGCCGCCGAAGGTGGAAACCAGCGCGACGCGCCGCAGGAACTTGTGCGCGCGGCGTCGGCCGGCTCGGTCTTTTTTGGCCTGTTCCGCCCGGTTGGCGGCGTCGGATGCGATATACCCGGCGGGTTTTTTATTAACTTGCGTTTGCATAGTGCTCTTGTTCGCCGGGCAAGGCCGGCGATCTGATCCTCCTTCGAGGTGGACGGAACGAACCGTGTTGAAATGGCGCGGATGCGATGGCGCCCGATGGCGACGGGGCGCGTCGGGCAGTGGCGCAGGCGGGGCAGGGTATCGGCGACGTATCGGGCTCGCCGGTACCGTGCCCGGGGGGAGGCACGCATGGCCTGACCCACGGCCGAACACGAGGCCGGCAAGGCCGGTGGGGCGCCGGCCGGGAGACGCCGCGCCGGGCTGGCATCGCAGGCCGGGCGGATCATGCGCGAATCGGACGCTATCTTACAAGAGATTGTGTTTCGCTACCGAACCCGTCGCGCCGGGCGGCCTGTAGGCGCCGCATGGTATCGCGCGAGCCGGCATACGGGGCAGGCATCCCGGTTGCTATCGAAAGGGTTTCCGTGCGAGAAATGATCATGACCGAAAAAATGCAGTTGTTTACGTCCCCGTCCGCTTTTCCGAATCCGCAGCGCCTGCGCCTCTTCATCCATGAAAAGGGGATCGCCGATCAATTCGAGGAAACGATTCTCGACATGGCGCCCGGCGGCGACCAGCGCAAGTGGCCGCACCTCAAACGCAATCCCTGGGGAGAAACGCCGACGTTGCGGCTCGAAGACGGTAGCCATCTCTCGGAAACCGCCGGCGTCATCCGTTACCTGGATCAACGGTTCCCGGGCCGAAAGGTGATGGGCGAATCCGCGCTTGAACAGGGCCTTGACACGATGTGGGAAAACCGCATCTGGACCCATGTGCTGTACCGCATCGTCACGATGTTCCACGTGATGCATCAGGGTCTGGGACCGAAGCTCGAACTCACCAGCAATCCGCAGTGGGGCGAGCATTGCCGCAAGGAAGCGCTCGCGCATGCGGCCCTGGTCGACCGGCATCTGTCCGACGGAAGGGAATGGCTGCTGGGCGGCGCGGCGCCGACATTCGCCGACATCACGCTCTGCGTGGCGATCGCCTTCTCGAAATTCCCGGCGAACAATACGCCGCTCGACGAGCGCTTCGAGCATCTGGACGCGATCTGGAAGCGCTGGCAGCAGCGCGACAGCTTCAGGCAGGCCTATGCCGACGGCGGCAGCGGACTGGACGAACTGGCGCATCTGAAAAAGGGCTGAGCGAAAGGCCTGAGCGCGCGCCGCATGCGATCTCCCTGCGGGCCCCGCCGTCAGTCCCCCGCTCCTGTCGAGACCGTTCCCAGAGCCGCCAACCGGTCGGCTTCGACCGTTACGCCGAACAGCGCCAGAATGCCCGGCGCGCTGCCCAGCATCGCATCGCCGTCGTGGCCGACGCCGGGAATCTCGCGGCAGACATGACGGTTGCCTGGAAACAGACGCCGCAGGTAGGCCACGTACGCGCGGCCCCGGGCCAACCGGTGCGGGCCCTGCGCCGCCGCGGCGCAGGAGCGGTCGAGCGCCTGGTGCGCGGGGTCGTCGTCGTTTCCGCCCAGCAGGTACGTCACGTCGCTTTGTGCATAGGCCCGCGCGAGCACGGTGAAGTCCGCCCGCGCGGCATAGCGCGGCGGGCGCCGCACGCCGTATTTCCAATCGTCGACCCCCGGACAGGCGTCGCCCCCGCGACCTGCCGGAAACGGCCGGAAGGCGTCGAAATAGACGTATGACGAGGGATTCGCGATCACATACCGCACAGCCAGGCCCTGCGCCCGGCAGGCTGCCGCCGCGCGGCCGACGATCGCGTAGCGATGCGCGACCTGCGCGCCCCCCGAATGGCCGGCGACGACGATCTCCCGCAAGGCCGGATGCCGCCCCGGCTCCAGGCACCGGGCCAGCAGCGCGTCGAGCACGTCGAAGGAACTGAGCGACGTGGGGCCACGCGCATCGTCGCCGCCCATCCAGGCAGTCCATTCCCAGTGCAGCACGTCAGCGGTGAGACCATGCGCGGCGATATCCGCGCTTGCCAGGAATTGCGGCACGAGCAACAAAGTGCCGTCGGCGCACGGACCCGCCGCGTCCAGCGCCCGTTGCGCCGAAGCGAGATAGGCATCGGCATCGCGCAATCGGCCATGCAGGACGATCACGATGCGCGTGACGTCGCCGCGTGCCGTCGACCGGTAGAACGGTGCGACCGCGTCGCCGTGCGGCGTGGCGATGCGCAGGCGCTCGGGGCCGATGGCACGCACCGGGTATTCATTGCGCGCGCGCGGCGCGGCGGCGGGAACCAGGGTCATGTCAGTCCAGGGGCAGGGCGTGCGGGTCGCGTCGCAGCCGGCGTCCGGAACGGGTCAGACCCACCAGCAGCAGGGACACGACGCCGGCGAACACGAGATAGTAGGCAGGGACGAAATTCGAGCCCGTCACAGTGATCAGCGTCGACACCGTCAGCGGTGCGAGACCGCCGAACAGCGTCACCGCGACGTTGTACGCCAGCGCGACGCCGGTCGAACGGGTGGCGGTGGGAAAGAGTTGCGTGAGCATGCCCGGATGCGGCCCGGACATCAGGCTGAGCACCACCGTCGCCATCATCTGCGCGGCGAACACCCGTTCCGGGGTGGGATGGGCCAGTACCCACAGAAAGAGCGGATAGGCGGCCAGCACCCAGACCGTCACCACCGGGAAGAACAGCCGGTACGCGCCGAAGCGGTCGGCCAGCTTGCCGGCGAGGGGATACCCCGCCAGACTGACCAGCCCGGACGCCGCGGTGCCCAGCAGCGCGTTCTTCAAGGGCAGATGCAACTGCCGCTCGATATACGAGGGCATGAAGGTATGCCACAGATAATTGGTGGCGGCGCCGACGATGATCACGCCCATCGCGCACAGCACCGCGTCGCCGCGTTCGCGCAGAAAGCGCCCGAGCGATGCGCGGGGCGCCTGCGTCCGATGGCCCTGCTGGTCGCGCAGCGCGACGAATTCGGGCGATTCCGCCACCTTGTGCCGGATGTAGAAACCCACCGGCCCGACCACCGCGCCGAGCAGGAAGGGAATGCGCCAGCCCCAGCTTTCCAGCGCGGCCCGATCGAGATGCGTCGTGAGGAAGTAGGCGAAGCCCGAGGACAGCACCAGCGCGATCGCCTGCGAGGTCATCTGGAAGCTGCCGTAGAACATCTTCTTGCCGCGCGGCGCGTATTCCGACAGCATGGCGGCGGCCGTCGCGAATTCGCCGCCCACCGACAAGCCCTGCAGCACGCGCGCCAGCAGCACCAGCAGCGGCGCCGCGATGCCGATGCTGCGGTAGGAGGGCGTCACGCCCATCAGCACCGTGCTGAGCGCCATCAGCAGGATCAGCATCGATAGCGTTTTGCGCCGTCCCACCCGGTCCGCGTAGGCGCCGATCGCGATGCCACCCAGCGGGCGCACGATGAATCCGACGGCGAAAGTCGCGAAGGTCAGCGAGGTGGACAGGAAGGGATTGCCCAGCGGAAAGAACACGTGCGCGATGATCTTGGCGAAATAGGCGTAGATCAGGAAATCGAACCATTCGAGCCCGTTGCCGATCACCGAGGCGATGACCGCGCGCCGCACCTGCGCGCCGCCGAGGACGATGGGCGGGGGCGACGCCGCGCCGTCGGCGCCCGCAGGGCTGGCCGGATCCGCGTGGGCCGAACGAAGCATTGTCTGCATGTGTCTCCCGCCATCATGGTTTATTGGTTTGGATACAGATTACGAAGCGCATCGGTAAATGTAAAATACATCTCGGCGCGTGCTGCCATACGTAAAAAATATAAGGAACGGCGATGGAACTGCGGCATCTGCGGTATTTCCTGACGGTGGCGGACGAGCGCCAGTTCACGCGTGCGGCGGCGCGCCTGCATATCCAGCAGCCGCCGTTGTCGCAGCAGATCCAGGAACTCGAAGCCGAGCTGGGTTTCGCGGTGTTCCGGCGCCTGCCGCGCGGCGTCGAGCTGACGCCGGCGGGGGCGGCCTTCGCCGAGACCGCGCGCGCGGTTTTCGTGCAGCTGGAGGAGGGCGGCAAGAGCGCGCGCCGGATCGCGAACGGCGATATCGGACGGGTAAGGATCGCGCTGACCAGTTCGGCGGCCTTTCATCCGCTCGCGCCGGCGGCGATCCGCG
Organism: Robbsia betulipollinis; assembly: GCF_026624755.1. Taxonomy (NCBI): domain Bacteria; kingdom Pseudomonadati; phylum Pseudomonadota; class Betaproteobacteria; order Burkholderiales; family Burkholderiaceae; genus Robbsia; species Robbsia betulipollinis. The sequence goes on along the minus strand of NZ_JAPMXC010000011.1, from coordinate 46,395 downwards.
CGTTCCGGACCGCCCATCCGGACATCGTCATCGAACTGAACGAGATCAACGCCGCCGAGATCATCGAGGCGATGAGCCGCGGCAGGATCGACGCGGCGATGCTGCGCAAACCGAACGAAACTCCCGGCGAACTGCGGTTCGACCTGTTGCACGAGGAGCGCATGGTGCTGGTGCTGCCCGTGGGGCACCGGCTGGCGCATCGGCGCGGCATGCGTGCCGGCGCCGGGGGCACGGAGGACGTCGCGCCGATCGCACTGGCCGCGCTGGCCGACGAATCCTTCATCTTCGTGCGGCGCCCGGGCGCGCCGGGCATGTATGCGGATTTCGTTCGTGCCTGCGAGGCCCGGGGTTTCACGCCGGTGATGCGGCACGAGGTGCCGCGCATGCTGACCGCCATCAATCTGGTCGCGACGGGCGCGGGCGTGACCGTGGTGCCGGCGTCGATGCAGCGCTATCACCAGGAAAGCGTGGTCTACTGCCCGGTGGCCGAGGATCAGGCGTTCACCGCGCCCCTGCACCTGGTGACGCAACACGAGGCGGTGAACCCGGCGGCGTGCCGTTTCGCGCGGACCGTGACGGATTTCGCGGCCACCTGGAATGCCCCGACCCCACCTCTGCCGTAGCGCGCGCGGCCGTGCGACGCGCAAACGAATTGTCGGAACCGCGCGCGGCGGCTACCATGCGGCGCAGGCAACGGTTTGCCGGGATGCGACCCACACCATGACCCACCCTCTTTTCAAGTATCACGCTGTCGGCACGCTCACGCTGGCCGCGGCCCTGTGCGCCACGCCCGCGCTGGCGGCCGACGCCGATGCTCCGGTCGCGCCGGCGTCCCGGGACGACGTCGTCCTGCCGACGATCTCGGTGACGGGGGAGGGCGCCGGGCACTACCGCGCGCGGCAGGCGTCGGTGGCCGGCTTCGACGAGGCGCCGCTGCTCGACACCCCGGCGTCGGTCACCGTCGTGACGCAGGAGCAGATCGCCGACCAGCACGCGAAACGGCTCAGCGACATCGTGCGCAACGATGCATCGGTCGGCAATGCCTACGCGCCGGTCGGCTATTACGAGGGTTTCACGATCCGCGGTTTTCCGATCGATCTCGCCAGCGCCATCAAGATCAACAACCTCACGGCGTCCGGCGAGCAGACCTTCGGGCTGGAGAACAAGGCGCGCGTCGAGATCCTGAAAGGTCTGGCCGGCATCGAAAGCGGCGTCGTCGCGCCCGGCGGCGTGATCAATTTCGTGACCAAACGCCCGGAGAACGTGCAGAGCGTGACCACCGAGGTCGACAGCCGCGGCTCGACGCTGGCGTCGTTCGATATCGGCCGGCGTTTCGGCGACCAGCAGCAGTTCGGCTTTCGCATCAACGCCGCGAAGGAAAACGTCCACTCGTACGTGGACGGCGCGAACGGCCGGCGCGACTTCGGCTCGATCGCGCTCGACTGGAACATCACGCCGCGCGCGAGCCTGCAGTTCGACGCCGAGTTCCAGCAACTGGTGCAGCGCTCGTCGTCCGGCTATCAGTTGCTGGGCGGCACGACCGTGCCCTCGGCCGCCTCCGCGTCGAAACTGCTGGGCGTGCAGCCCTGGTCCAAGCCCACCACCACCGATGCATTGAACCTCGACGCGCGCTTCGACTACCAGTTCAGCGACGCCTGGCAGGGGACCGTCGCCGCGAGCCGCAGCCGGACGATGATCGACGACAACGTCGCGTTCGCTTACGGCTGCTATTACGCGGCGAGTTGCGCGAGCGCTGCCGGCAACCCGTTGGCGCCGTATTTCTTCGGCGCCAACGGCGACTTCGATCTCTACGATTTCCGCAGTCCCGGCGAATACCGGCGCAACGACGAAGTGCGGGGCGTGCTCTCCGGCAAGTTCGCGACCGGGCCGATCCGGCACGAGTTGACCCTGGGCGCGGACATTCAGCGGCGCGTCGTGCATCTGTCCGACGCGGTCTACGATTATGTGGGCAGTGAAAACATCTACGGCGACGATATCGCGTTCGCGCCGTCGCCGGATCAGGCCAGCGCGTCCTATCCGCAACTCGACGCCTGGCAGTACGCGGTTTTCGCGACCGATCGCCTCATTCTGAACGACCGCTGGCAGGTGCTGGCGGGCGTGCGCGAGGTCCTGCTGCGCCAGAAAAGCTGGACCGCGATCGACGGCGACGCCCTGCACACCGACCGCACCAAGCTGTTGCCGCAAGTGGCGCTGGTCTACAAGCCGATCGCGCCGGTCTCGCTGTATGCGTCGTACAGCCAGGCGCTGTCGCTGGGCGACCAGGCACCCGTGCGCGCCACCAACGCCTATGCGTTTCTGCCGCCGTACACGTCGCGGCAGATCGAGGTGGGCGCGAAATACGACTGGCACGACCGGATCAGCTTCACGGCGGCCCTGTTCACGATCAGCAAGCCCTTCGAGTACGCGCAGCCGGACGACAGCGCCAATGGCTATACCTATGTGCAGCGCGGCACCGAGCGGCACGACGGCATCGAGCTGGGCGCGACGGGACGCGCCACCGAACGCCTGACGCTGACGGCCAGCATCGCCGCGATCCGCGCCCGCGCCGAGGACACCGGCACGGCGTCCTACGAAGGGCATCAGGTGATCAACGTGCCGAATCTGCGCGCGGCGTTCTACGGCGAGTACGCGGTGCCCGGCGTGACCGGGTTCGATCTGCTGGGCGGCGTCAACTTCAGCGGCACCAAGCCCGCGAACGAGGAGGACACGGTGCGCGTGCCGGCCTATTTCGTGTTCAACCTGGGCGCGCGCTACACGACGAAAATCGGTGGCCACAAAACGGTCGTTCGACTATCGGTTGATAATCTGTTCAACAAATACTACTGGCAGGACAGCGGCGAGCAGCAGGGTGATGCCTATCTGTTCCTGGGCGCGCCCCGCACCGCGCGCCTGTCGCTGACCTACGATTTTTAAGATCGAACGATGTCCCCTATCGAGATAGTCGGCGTGCTGGTCAGCGCGCTGGCGATTGCCCTGACCGCCCGTCGCAAGATGGCCTGCTGGCCTGTCGGGCTGGTGTCCGTCGCCTTGTACGGCTGGATCTTCTACGATGCCCGCCTGTATTCGGACATGCTGCTGCAGGGTGCGTTCGCCGTCATGCAGCTCTACGGCTGGTGGCGCTGGATGACGCCGGGCGGCGCCGATGCGCGGCGGGGCGAGCCGGCTTCGGGACGGATTCAGGCCGCGTCCTGGCGCACGCTGCTGCCGGGGCTGGTCGCGGGCGCCGTCGGCAGCGTCCTGCTGGGCGGCGTCATGGCCCGTTACACCGATGCCGCGCTGCCCTGGGTGGACGCGACGCTGTCCGCCTTCAGTCTGGTCGCCCAGTACTGGACGGCGCGCAAGTACATCGCTTCGTGGGGACTGTGGACGGTGGTGGATTGTTTTTATGTCGGCCTGTTCCTGTTCAAGGATCTGTATCCGACTTCCGCGCTGTACGCCTTCTTCGTTTTTCTCGCGCTCACCGGCTGGCGCGACTGGCGTCGCGCGCTGACGCGGCAGGACGCCGAGCGGGGGGCGGATACGGCGACCGATGCAGCAGCCGACGCAGCGGCGGCCCGGACGAACGCGACCGCTCTTTCCGGGAGGGATGCCATCGCGTCGGGCCTGCTGGAAGATGGCGCGGCGAGCACCATCGTGGCGGCAACGGCCGGCTTCGGGGCGGGCTTCGCATCCCGCTCCGAGTCCCGCTTCGCGTCCCGCTCCGAAGCCGACTCGAGCGCTCCGGCGCCGGCGCCGCAGCGGGCGGCGGTGCCCGCCGAGGCTGCCGCGCCCGCTGCGCCGGGCGAAGGTGCCGCGCCGCGCCAGTCGTCTTCCGTCGCGGCCCCCGGCGATGGCCCGACCGGGCAATTCGGCGTGCACGGCGAACAGGTCGAGCGCGACTGGCCGCTGATGACCGTCGACGAAGTGGCCCGCGTGCTCGCGTCCTATCCGATCGAGGGCACGGTCGCCAACCTGTCCTGGCATAGCCCGCGGCCGTTCGCCGCCGCCGTGCTGGCGACGCTGAGCGACGGCCGCATGCTGTTCGTCAAGCGCCACGACGCGCGGCTACGCGACGCCACGGCGCTGGCCGAGGAGCACCGTTTCATCGGGCACCTGGGCGGGCGCGGCATTCCCGTGGCCGAAGTGCTGTCCGACCGGCGCGGCCGCACCGCGCTCGCGATCGGCGCCTGGGTCTACGAGGTGCACCGCAGCGCCGATGGCCTCGACGCCTACCGCTGCGTGATGTCGTGGGAGCCGTTCAAGGCGATGTCGCATGCCTACGCCGCCGGCCGCGCGCTGGCGCGCCTGCATCGCGCCAGCGCGGGTTTTCCGGCGCCGGCGCGCCCGCCCCGGCTGCTGTTGTCGAGTTTCGGGGTGATCGGCGCGCCGGATCTCCTGGACGCGGCCCAGGCGTGGATCGAAGCGCAGCCGCTGCTGGCGAGCGCCCTGGCGCGGCGTCCGTGGCGCCATGACCTGGCAACCGTGATCGGCCCGTACCATGCGCGCCTGGCGCCGCTGCTGCCATCGCTGGCGCCGCTCTGGACGCATGGCGACTGGCATGCGTCGAATCTGCTGTGGAGCCCGGAGGGCGAGCCCGCCAAGGTGCGTTCGGTGCTCGACTTCGGCCTCGCCGATCGCACCTGCGCGGTCTACGACCTCGCGCTCGCGATCGAGCGCAACACCATCGAGTGGCTGGTCGAACCCGCCCGGCGTCGCGTGCATGCCGGCCAGATCGACGCGCTGCTCGACGGCTATGCGTCGGTCGCGCCGCTCGACGCGGCCGACTACCGCGCGCTGGTGGCGCTGCTGCCGATCGTCCACACCGAATTCGCTCTTTCCGAGGTCGCCTATTTCGACGGCATCCTCGATCTGCCGGCCGAGGCCGAGGCGGCCTACTCGTCCTATCTGCTCGGGCATGCACAGTGGTTCGGCGAACCCGCGGGCCGGGCCCTGCTCACGCAGCTCAACCGGCGCGGCCACGCGCTGGACGCGCCGGGCCGTTGAGACCGCCGGTCACGGGCGTCGGCGCCGCCGCCCGGGCGCTCCGGCAAGCCGGCCCGAGATCGGCAGGATGACGACCGTCGAAGCCCGCAGGCACCGTACCGCGTGAGCGGGTCGAAATAAATACTATAACGATTGCGGTATACCCTACGGAAAATTGGCGGCCGACCATCGGTGATATCGATTCCTTCCCCTCGAGGAGCTGCATGGCGCCATGAAAAAGTCCCTACTCACCCTTGCGCTGGGCAGCGCATTTGCCATCCCGGCGCACGCACAGAGCAGTGTCACGCTGTACGGTCTCATCGATACGGGGCTGATCTACGCCAGCAACCAGCAAGGTCACAACAGCTGGCAGGAGACCTCCAGCGCGACGCAGAACACCGTGTTCGGCCTGAAGGGGACCGAGGATCTGGGCGCGGGGCTGAAGGCCGTTTTCAAGCTCGAGCAAGGATTCCTGCTGAACAACGGCACCCAGGCGTTCTCGGGCGACGGGTTCGGCTCGCAGGCGTGGGTGGGTCTGGAAAGCGATCGCTACGGCACGGTGACGCTGGGTCGCCAGTACGACGTGATGAACGATCTGGTCGGCCCGTTGACGGCCGAAGTGAACACCTGGGGCGGCAGCCTGGCCGCGCATCCTTTCGAGAACGACAATCTCGCGGCGAATTCCGTGGTGATCGACAACATGGTGAAATACGTCAGCCCGATCTATCACGGGCTGACCGTCGAATCGATGTACGCGTTCAGCAACAAGGCAGGAGCGTTCGCCACCAACCGGTCGTATGGCTTCGCGGCATCCTATGCGATGGGCCCCCTCAATCTCGCGGCGGGATACCTGCAGTTCAACAACGCGGGCGCGGGCACGGGTGCGGCGCCGACTTCCGATTACAGCGCCAATTTCCTGGCCGAGCGTCAGCGCGTGTGGTCGGTCGCGGGTAGCTACACCTTCGGTTCCGCGCTGGTCGGCGTGGCATGGAGCCATACGCAGATGGACAACCTCGGCGGCGTGTTCTCGTTCGGCACCGGCACCTACCTCGGCGCGGCCGACGACGCGTCGGGCAGCCTCAACGGCTCGCTGCGGATGGACAACTTCGAAATCAACGGCAAGTACGGACTGACCGAGGCCTGGAGCGTATCGGGCGCGTACACCTTCACCGACGGCGCCTACAACGGTTCGTCGCCGAAGTGGCACACGGGGATGCTGCAGACCGCTTATGCACTGAGCAAGCGCACGGACGTCTATCTGGAAAGCGTCTACCAGATCGTGCACGGCGCGCCCGAGGGTTCCGTGCTGTCTCACGCGATGATCAATACGCTGGGACCGTCTTCCTCTAACTCGCAACTGGCCGTGATGGTGGGTTTGCGCCACGCATTCTGAACCAGGACGTGCTGGCGCGCCGCGGCGGCCAGCGTGATCGCGCCTCAGGCGTGCTGCGGCCCGGTTTCGGTGAGATCGGTGTCGAGCGCCACGTCGCCGACGAACACCCGCGCGCGCCGGGGCGACAGCACCAGCGCCTCGCCCTCGTGCAGCTGCATCGCCAGGAACACGCGCGCCGGCAGCTGCGCCTCGATGATCGCGTCGCCGCTCGCGATGTCGGCCGGCAGGCCGGTGGTGATGGCCGCGTCGCTGAGCAGTTCGAGCTTGGCCGTCGGGCCGACCACCACCGCGCGGCTGAAGCGCACATTGATGCCGTGCAGTCCCGGCGCGGGCCGGGCGATGTCGAAATCGTGCGGGCGCACGAAGGCGGTCGCCGCGGCGGGCGCGGCACCCGGATGCGGCGGGGCTTCGAGCGTGTCCAGCGCGTAGTCGCCGATCAGGATGCGGCCGTTCTCGCTGCGGCCCTGGAAGCGGTTCGCGTCGCCCAGGAAGCCGTAGACGAAGGGGCTCGCCGGGCGTTCCCACACCTCGCGCGGCGAGCCGCTTTGTTCGATCTGCCCGCGGTTGATCACCACCACCCGGTCCGCCACCTCCAGCGCCTCTTCCTGATCGTGCGTGACGAAGATGCTGGTCACGTCGAGATCTTCGTGCAGGCGTCGCAGCCAGCGACGCAGTTCCTTGCGCACCTTGGCGTCGAGCGCGCCGAACGGTTCGTCGAGCAGCAGCACCTTCGGCTCGACGGCGAGCGCCCGCGCGAGCGCGATGCGCTGACGCTGGCCGCCGGACAGCTGCGAGGGATAGCGGTCCGCCAGCCAGTCGAGCTGCACCAGCTTGAGCAGCGCGTGCACCTTCTCGCGGATCTCGGCCTTCGACGGCCGCTCGCCGCGCGGCTTGATCTTCAGGCCGAAGGCGACATTGTCGAATACCGTCATGTGGCGGAACAGCGCATAGTGCTGGAACACGAAGCCCACCTGGCGCTCGCGCACGTGGACATCGGTGCTGTCCTCGCCGGCGAACAGGATCTGACCGCTGTCCGGCGCTTCCAGGCCGGCGATGATGCGCAGCAGCGTGGTCTTGCCGCAGCCCGAAGGGCCCAGCAACGCGATCAACTCGCCCGATTCGATATGCAGGCTGACGTCGTTGAGCGCCTGGAAGTCGCCGAAGCGCTTGTTGATGTGCTGAACTTCGATGCTCATGGCTGTTCTCGTTTAGGGTCCACGCGCGGGTTCGGGCGCGGATCCGGCAGTGGACGCATCGGCGCATTCATCGAAGTGAAGCCGAGCGGCGACGGCAGGTCGTCGTCGCTCGGCCGTTCGCTGGGCAGCTCGGCGGTGCGCCGCAGTTCGCGCTCGTGCCGCCACTCCGCCACCGATTTGATCAGCAGCGTCAGCAGGGCGAGCAGCGCGAGCAGCGAGGCGACCGCGAAGCCCGCCTGGATCTGGAACTGGTTGTAGAGGATCTCGACCTGCAACGGGATCGTGTTGGTCTCGCCGCGCAGATGGCCCGAGACCACCGACACGGCGCCGAACTCCCCCATCGCCCGCGCGTTGCACAGGATCACGCCGTACAGCAGACCCCAGCGGATGTTGGGCAGGGTCACGTGCCAGAAGGTCTGCCAGCCGCTCGCGCCCAGCACGATGGCGGCCTGTTCCTCGTCGCTGCCCTGCGCCTGCATCAGCGGGATCAGTTCGCGCGCCACCAGCGGCAACGTCACGAAGGCGGTGGCGATGACGATGCCCGGCACCGCGAAAATGATGCGGATGTTGTGGTCCATCAGCCAGGGGCCGATCCAGCCCTGCGCGCCCAGCACCAGCACGTAGGAGAGACCGGCGACCACCGGTGAGATCGAGAAGGGCAGGTCGATCAGCGTGGTCAGCACCGCCTTGCCGCGAAACTCGAACTTGGCGATCGCCCAGGCCGCGGCCACGCCGAACACGACGTTCATCGGCACGCTGATCGCGGCGGTCAGCAGCGTCAGCTTGATCGCCGACCAGGCGTCCGGGTCGGTCAGGGCATCGGTATAGGCACTCAGGCCCTTGCGCAGCGCCTCGACGAAGACGGTGGCGAGGGGCAGCACCAGGAACAGCAATACGAACAGCAGCGCGATGCCGATCAGCGTGTAGCGCACCCATCGCGCCTCGCTGGTTCCGGAGCCGGCACGCGCCGACGCGCGCGAGGAGGCGGCGGTTCTCATGCGGATGCTCCGGAGCGCAGGCGCCGCTGCCAGGCCTGCAGGCCGTTGATCAGCAGCAGGAGTACGAAGGACGTCACCATCAGCACGACGGCGACCGCCGACGCGCCCGCGTAGTCGAACTGTTCGAGCTTGACGAGGATGAGCAGCGGCGTGATCTCCGAGACCATCGGCATATTGCCGGCGATGAAGACCACCGAACCGTATTCGCCGACCGCGCGCGCGAAAGCCATCGCGAAACCGGTCAGCAGCGCCGGCGAGATCGCCGGCAGGATCACCCGGGTGAAGATCTGCAGCCGGGTGGCGCCCAGGCTTGCCGCGGCTTCCTCGAGTTCCGCCTCGGTGTCCTCCAGCACCGGCTGGACGGTGCGCACCACGAAGGGCAGGCTGATGAAGGTCAGCGCGACGACGATGCCGGCGGGCGTGTAGGCGAGCTTGATGCCGAGCGGTTCCAGATACTGGCCGACCCAGCCGTTGCCGGCGAGGATCGCCGTCAGCGCGATGCCTGCGACGGCGGTCGGCAGCGCGAATGGCAAGTCGACCAGCGCGTCGACCAGGCGCTTGCCGGGAAATTTGTAGCGCACCAGTACCCAGGCGATCAACAGGCCGAACACCAGGTTGATCAACGCCGCGATGAACGAACAGCCGAACGTGACGCGGTAGGTGGCCAGCACCCGGGGCGAGGCGACCGCGGTGACGAATTCGGCCCAGCTCAACCCGGCCGCCTTGATGAACAGCGCCGACAGCGGCACGAACACCATCAGGCACAGGTAGAACAGGCTATAGCCGAGCGTCAGGCCGAAGCCCGGCAACACCCGCCGCTTTCTCCGCGTCCCGCCCGGGGCACGTTCGCCCGGGGCGCGTTCGCCCGGGGCGCGCCCGTCTTCCATCCTTGCTCCGCTCGTCCCCATCCTTCTTTAGCCTTTGGTATAGATCTGATCGAAGGTGCCGCCATCGGCGAAATGGATCGCGTCGGCCTTGGCCCAGCCGCCGAACGCGCCGTCGATCGTCACCAGATTGATTGTCGGAAACTGCTTTGCGTACTTCGCCTTCGCCGCCGCGCCCACCGGACGGTAGAAATTGCGGCCGATCACGTCCTGCGCCGGGTCCGAATACAGATAGGACAGATAGGCTTCGGCGACGGCGCGCGTGCCCTTGCGGTCGACGTTCCTGTCGACCACCGCCACCGTCGGCTCGCACAGGATGCTGACGCTGGGCGCGATGATGTCGAACTTGTCGTGTCCGAACTCGTTCGACGCGAGGAACGCATCATTCTCCCACGAGATCAGCACATCGCCGACGCCGCGCTGCGCGAAGGTGATCGTCGATCCCCGTGCGCCGGAATCGAGCAGCGGCACGTTCTTGAACAGCTTGCCGATGAAATCCTTCGCGCCGGCGTCGCCGCCGAAATGCCGGCGGCCGTATTCCCAGGCGGCCAGATAGTTCCAGCGCGCGCCGGCGGAGGTCTTCGGGTTCGGCGTGATGACCGAGACGCCCGGCTTGACCAGATCGCCCCAGTCCTTGATGCCCTTCGGATTGCCCTTCTTGACCAGCAGCACGATGGTCGAGGTGTACGGCGCCGAGTTGTTCGGCAGGCGTTTCTGCCAGTCCGGCTTGATCAGGCCGCCATGCTTGACGAGCGCGTCGACGTCCGGCGCGAGACCCAGGGTCACCACGTCGGCGTCCACGCCGTCGATCACCGTGCGCGCCTGCTTGCCGGAACCGCCGTGCGACTGACGCACCGTGACGCTCTGCCCGGTCTTCTGTTTCCAGTACGCGGCGAACACCTTGTTGTATTGCTCATACAGTTCGCGCGTCGGATCGTAGGATACGTTGAGCAGTTCCACCGGCTTGGGATCGGCTGCCCAGGCGCTGCCGAGGCGGGCCGCGCCGGTGCCGGCGAGCGCCGCCGCCAGCAGTCGTTTCGTGAATTCGCGTCTGTTATTCGTCATGGTGCTCTCTCGATCCCGGGTTTCCAGCGGGCAATTATAGGGATGCCGCTCCCCCGAGATGGGGCCAAAAGCACCGAAATGGACGACTTTTTCGTAATGTGTTTATGCCCTGCGGTGTGCCTCTCGGTGTGCCTCGCGGATCGCCCGTGGGTCGCCCGTGGGTCGTGGCGGCGCCACACCGGCGGGCGCCGGCCGGGCGGAGTTGCGGAAAAGCGCGGCGGCCATGAGACAATCGCGGAGATCGGTCCCGCCGCGGACCGGCCTTTCGTATCCCAGGAGTCAGAATGTTCGGCGATATCGCCCGTTTTTTGCTCGACATCGTTTTCACGCTGTTCGGCGCCGCGCTGATCCTGCGGGCCTGGATGCAGGCCGTGCGCCTGCCGCCGCGCAACCCTTTCTCGCAGGGCGTGTTTCAGGTCACCGACTGGCTCGTCGTGCCGTTGCGCCGCGTGCTGCCGGGCCGCGGCGGCGTCGACTGGGCCAGCCTGGTGGGTGCCTGGCTGACGGCCGTAGTGTATCTGGTGCTGGTCGTGACCGTCGCCGGGGGCGAACCAGCGTCGTTGTTCCCGATGGTGCTCGTCATCGCCCTGCTCACCGTCCTGAAATGGGCGGTCAACCTGCTCATGTGGGCGACGTTGCTGATGGGGTTGCTCTCGTGGATCAACCCGCGCGCGCCCTCGCTGGCGTTGCTGAGCGTGCTGACCGCACCTTTCCTGAACCCGATCCGGCGCGTGATGCCGCTGATCGGCGGCATGGATCTGTCGCCGCTGGTGCTCTTCGTCCTGACGCAGATTGCGCTGATGATCATCGGGCGGATCGGCTTTGGCGTGTTCGGCACGCTCTAGACGCGCTTCGTCGTCGCTCGTTCCGGTACGTGTTCCGGTACTCGCTCCGGTACGCTCCGGATCAGCCCAGCAGCATGCGCCAGTCCGTCTTGGGAAAGATGTCCTCGCCCAGCGCGCTGACCGGGGACAGGTTGCGCACCGACACGCCCCGCTTGCGCAACAGGCGCGCGGCCTGCCGAAACGAGGGTTCGATCTCGGTGGCCAGCTGCTTGTGAAGCGTGGTCGGCATGGCGGCGTGTTGCGTTTCGTAGAAGCGGGGTTCGTTGACGGCGTTGCCCAGGTCGACGCCATGCAGAAAGATGCGCGCGTACCCCAGCCAGTTGAGGATCTGCAGCGCCTCGTAGGCGACCGTGCCGCCGGGGAAGATGCCGTTGCGGATTTCCTGGCTGAAGCCCAGGCCGAGGGAGAGGTCGAACACCGTCAGGCCGTCGTCGGGGCGGGAAGCGATGCGCTCCATCGGCACGGTGGGCTGCAATGCCGGGCGGCCGGCGCGTTCAAACAGGAAAAAGCGGCAGCGGATCGTGTCTTCGCGAAAGTGCTGCAGAATGTGCCACAGGCAAAGCGGCGTGGTGAACAGCACCAGATCGCGGCCGACGATGTCCGCGACCATGTCCATCCTGCCGCGCACGAAGCGGGTATCGGTGATGCAGTAATACGCGAACGACACGTTCGTTTCGTGGGTGTCCAGGGCCACCGCACCGTTGACGCCGATCACGTGCGAGAGGTGCAGGGCAGCGTAGTCGATGGTCCGTATCGACGGGCCGCAGGCGATGATATGGGCCGTCCTGTCGGCGCGTCCGGCCTGGCGCTGATGCGCGATATCGGCGTTCGCCAGGGGAATGTCGCGCCGGCCGAGCGAAAAACGCGCGATGCGGCCCGCGGCGTCCCGGCCGATGGTCACGTGCGGCCACAACCGTTCGTTGTGACGTTCATCGCGCGGACGTGTCGCGCGGAACCACTGCTTCGTCAGCGTGCTGTACGCATATCGCGCGGCGCGGGCCAGCCGGGGGCGAGGTGTCGCCGGCGAGGGCCGGGCGGTGGGGTCGGATGCGCGGGAATGGGTCACATTCGGTTCTCGCTTTCCTGCGCTGGCCTGAGCAGGCGGCTCAACCGCGACCAGATCGAGCGGCGCCGCGTGCGGCGGTTGCCTTGATAGGATGCCTGGCTGGCCTTGACCATCGGGCCGAAACGTACGGGCACGCGATAGCGGTCGAGCGTGAAACCGGCGGCGAGCGCATCGCGATGATAGCGGTCGAACAACGCCTGCAGGTCTTTGCGCGGATGCGGCAACACACGCCCGTCGAACCAATGGCGCTGACCCTCGGCGGCCAGCCGCGGCATCGCGTGGGGATGCGAAAGCTGCGTACCCATGTCCGAATAGTGCAATAGCCGGATCTGTTCGATCGGCTTGTCCTCGCCGTCGATATTGTTGTCATCCGAGTCCAGGGGCTGGATGGATTCCGGGTGCTGACTGAAGCGCCGGATCAGGCTGGCGTGCGCGTCGGGCGTGCGCTTGAGGTCGTCCAGCGGCGGCAGCAGATCGCGCGCCGCGGCGCAGTCCCACACCATCACGCAGAAGCGCCAACTGTTTTTTCGGCCCTTGGCCATCACGGCCTTGCCGGGTTCGAACGGCCGATTCCAGAGTTCGGCGACGTCGCGTAGCGCGAGGATGTCGGCATCCATGTAGATGGCGCGGCCCGTGAAATTGCAGAGCGCCGGAATCGCCCAGCGAAAACCGGAGAAGGGCGTGGCCCACTGTTCGGTGCGCCAGCCGCCGTTTTCGGGGTGCGCCGGGTCCGCATACCACGGGCTTGCCGGGTCGCGCGACAGCTGCATCCAGTGAATCTCGACCGGCATCGAGGCATGCTGGCGAAGACTGTATTCAAGCACCATCATCTGCTCGAGATCGCAGTCGTTGGGATCGCAGCCGACAAAGATCTGGATGGCTTCTGCCATGAGGCGCTCCCGTTGCTCGGTGATGAAGGCGAATGCCCCATGATAACGCGCGTCAGCCGCCGGCGTGATGTTGTCCCCCCCGCGTGAGCACCGCCGATTCGGCCAGATCGGTCTCGCGCAGCAGGCGTGTGAGCGTCTCGTCGTTGATGGCGTTCGATGCCTGCATCCGGAAAAACGCCTCGCGCTCGGCGCGCAGGGCGGCGATATGGAAGCGCCAGGTAAGGGCATCGGCGCGGCGCGCCCGCTCGCGCAGGCTTTCGTCGTCCTCGGGGTTCTCGCCGAGCAGGTGCAGGGGGCGTTTGTAGATTTGGGTGACCTGCTTGGCGATATCGGCCGCGAGCGTGTCCTGATTCTGGACATCGTCCTCGGCGCTGTCGCTTGCCCCGGTGCCGGGAGCGCGTCCCTCGTTCTGGATGCGCTCGTACTCCCGCTCGATCGCCTTGAGTGCGGCCTTGCCGGCGGACGCACGCGCCGCGCGCTCCTCGCGACGCTCGCTTTCCCGGCCCAGGTCCTTGTTGCGGCCCAGCACCAGCGGCAGACCCAGCGTCGCGACCACCAGCGAACAAATGATGACGCCGGCCGCCAGGAAGACGATCGAATCGCGCCCCGGAAACGGCGAGCCGTCGCCCATCGTCAGCGGCACCGACAGCACGCCGGCCAGCGTGATCGCGCCGCGCACGCCGGCCAGCGACGTGATCGCCGCAATCCGCAGACCCGGCAGCGCGTTGGCCTTGCCCTGGCGCGCCACACGGCGGCTGGAGATCCAGCGCAGCAGCCATACCCAGACCATGCGCAGCACGAACATCGCCAGGAAGATCGCCACCACGTGGAGGATCAGCGCGCCGAGTTCGCCATTGTGCATGCGGTGCGCGTCGATCAGCGCGCGACCGATGATCGACGGAAACTGCAACCCCAGCAGGATGAAGACGAAGCCGTTGAAGATCATTTCGATCATCGCCCAGACGCTGGCGCCCCGCATCCGGGTCGCGACGCTTTCGCTGCCGAGATCGGTCGTGAAATTCATGGCCATGCCCGCCGCGACGGCCGCCAGGATGCCCGACAGACCGATATGCTCGGCCAGCAGATAGGCGGCGAACGGCAACAGCAGGATCAGGATGATCTGTATGCCCGGGTCGTCGTCCTCGGACAGACGCGCGATTTTCTGGCGCAGCCAGTTGAACGGCCAGGTGAGGGCGACGCCGAGCGCGATGCCGCCTACGGCGATCAGGACGAAGCTGAGCGAGGCGCTCCAGAACGAGAAGGTGCCCGTGAGCGCCGCGGCCACCGCGAACTTGAAAGCGACCAGGCCCGAGGCGTCGTTGAGCAGCGCTTCGCCTTCGAGGATGTGCTTGAGTTGCAGCGGCATGCGTCCGCGCGGCACGATGCCCGACAGGGCGACGGCGTCGGTGGGGGAAAGCACGGCGGCCAGCGCGAACGATACCGCCAGCGGGATCGAGGGAATCAGCCAGTGGACGAAATAGCCCAGGCCTGCGATCGTGAAGAACACCAGGCCGAGCGCCAGCATCAGGATCGGCCGGCGGTAGTGGAAGAGTTCGCGTTTCGGCATGCGCCAGCCGTCGGCGAACAGCAGCGGCGGGATGAACAGCAACAGGAAAACTTCCGGCACGAAGGTGATATGCAGACCCAACCGCGGCGAGGCGAGCAGCGCGCCGATCGCGATCTGGATCAGCGGCAGCGGAATCGCGAAAGGCACGAGGCGCGCTGCGGTCCCGGAAAGCGCGACGGCCAGCAGCAGGATGAGAACGGTGAAGACAGTTTGCATTGTGGGGCGGCGGGAGGCTCTTGAAGAGGAAAAGCGCGAGGGAAAAGTCCGCGTTATTGTGACGGAATGCATGGCGCCGTGCCGAATGAGGCAGCCCGCGCGGTCGATGCGGTATCAGATGCCGCGGCTCGGGAATGCGGGGGAGAAGCACGCAGCGGGAAGCGTGAAGGCGCAGCGCCAGGCAGGAAGTACGCGACGCCGCGCGCGCGAGGCAGGTTCAGCCCGCGTGGCGGACATCGGCCAGCGGATCGGAGCGCTCCGCGTCGGTTCGCCCCTGCAGCCGCAGCGCGCCGCAGTCGCGACGCAGCGCGTCGAACGCCGCCATGACGCGGGCGGTCGACAGCAGGTACTTCCAATACTTCTCTTTCAGGTAGCGGCTGGGCATCAGTGACGGCGCGACGACGGTGCGCGACGGCGCCCAGCCCGGACGCCAGCGCTGCGCGATGCGGCGGCGCATCGCCAGCGAGATGGTCGGCACGCCCAGGTTCGACGCGAGATGACCTATCCCGGAATCATTGCCGATGACCCAGCCGGACTCGGCGATGCGCGCCGCCACCTCGCCCAGGCTGCCGTAGGCCGACGGCGCGAAGCCATAGCGGGCCAGCCACTTCCATTGCGCGATCGCCTCCGGCGGCAGCAGGAATTCCGGTTCGAAACCGAGCGTGCGCAGCCACAGCGCCAGTTTGACGAAGCGCATGGGTAACCAGCTCTTTTGCATGTCGCTGGCGACCGGATGAATGATGACGCGGTCCATCGTGATCCGCGACGTGAGTCCCGGGGGGGCGGTCAGGCCGTTGTCGCGCACCACCTTCGTCAGGCCGAAATGCTTCTGGCAGAGCTCGGTCTGGATGTCGACCATGTTCTTGACCTGCCGGTAGACGGGCCAGTCGTCCATGACGACGATGTTCGGATGGGACGCGTCCGGCGCCAGTACCTTGTCCGCGTGGTAGGCATGCAGTACCACGTCGTAGGCGATCAACCGGGGAAGGGCTTCGGCGCGCGGAAGCGCCGGTTCGATATCGAAGCCAGGAAACCACGCCCGCAACGCGTAAATTTGCGCACTGAAAACCTTGACGCGGTAACCATTGCGCACGAGATTGTTGACGACCACCATCGACAGCAACGCGTCCCCCAGGCGGGGCGACATCACGAACGCAAAGGATTGTTCAGGCCTGAAATTCATTGGGCGAATGCCCTTGCGATGGGACGCGCAGGAGCCACTCCGGGGACGGTGGCCGCGGCATCGTGGTCTCTTGTCATCGTTACTCTCCCCAGTGCGTGGAATCCGTCGGGCGGCGATCCGTCGGGCACCGTCCGATTATAGAGTTCTACGCCCCGCCTCACAATCTCGTAATAGTGCCTAGGCACGAAAGGTCGTTACGTTTCGATGCGAAATCGGTGCCCGGCACGAACGCGCATGCTCCCCCGCGGAGGGTAATAATATACATTCAATCTCGAATGTTTGCGATTGGAGATCACCCCGAGCAGGATCTTCAGACTTGGCGCGATATATGCTTTACTAAAAGCGAAGCAGGCTTTTCAGTCGAACTGCCGCTCAGCCCTATGGAGACATTCATGAAACGATTTGCAGCAGCAGGACTCTTTTCGATCGCGGCGATTTTCGCGGCCAACGCTCAGGCGGCGGGTTGCATGTCGGGCGCGGCGGTGGGCGGCGTGGGCGGTCATTTCGCCGGGCACCACGCGCTGCTGGGCGCGGCCGGCGGCTGTGCGATCGGTCACCACATGGCGAAGAAGCGCCAGCGCCAGGCAGCGGCGAATGCCCAGCGGCCGGCTCCCGCACCGGGACAGTAAGCGTTTCGCCGGGGCGTCGGGCCACGTGCCATCGCGACGCCCCGTTCACCGTTGTTCGAAATGACCAAAACGCCGGTCGTCCGGTTCACGCTGGCAGTCCAGCGTGGCGACCCGGGCGGCGGGCGGTCCCCGTCGCATCCATTCCAGCATCAAGTCAATCTGATCGGGCGAGCCCTGCACGATCGCCTCGACCGTTCCGTCCTCGACATTGCGTACCCATCCCCGTACGCCGATCATGTGCGCCTGGCGCACCGCCGCGGCGCGGTAGCCCACGCCCTGGACGCGGCCGTGCACGCGGATGGAATGGGTCTCGAGCGAGGAATCGTGCGAAGAAACGGACATGGCGGACAGGATGAACGTGAAAGCGTTTCATTCTACGATGGCCGCCGCCGCCGTGCGTCGTGCGGTTCTCAGACGGTCCAGTGCGCGCGCGGGTCGAACTTGATCGCCTTTTCCATTGCCAGGTAAGCGTTGCGCGCGTCGCTGCTGGTCGATGGCGGCAATGCGATCTGCAACTGGACGTACAGATCGCCGGGCGGCGTGCCCGGAATCCCCTTGCCCTTGAGGCGCAGCTTGCGTCCGGCCGGTGAGTCCGGCGGAATCGTCATCTGCACCGAGCCATCCGGCGTCGGCACGGAGACGGTGGCGCCCAGTGCCGCTTCCCACGGCGCCAGCGGCAGATCGAGCGAGACGTCGCGGCCTTCGACGCGATAGATCCGGTGCGGCGCGAAGGCGATCTCGAGAAACAGATCGCCCGCCGGGCCCTGGCCGGTGCCGGGCGCCCCCTGGCCGCTCAGCCGCATCTTCTGGCCCTCGCGCACGCCTTTCGGGATCCGCACGTCGAGCGTGCGTTCCTGCGTGCTCGAACGGCCCTGCCCGTCGACGACCGGCACGCGCAGCGTGATCGTGCGCTGCGCGCCGCGATAGCTGTCCTCCAGGTCGACGACCACCTTCGCGTGGTGGTCCTGGCCGGCGGCGTTCATCGGCCGGCGGCC
The DNA here is from genome assembly GCF_026624755.1 of Robbsia betulipollinis. NCBI lineage: Bacteria > Pseudomonadati > Pseudomonadota > Betaproteobacteria > Burkholderiales > Burkholderiaceae > Robbsia > Robbsia betulipollinis. Next base: position 28,485 of record NZ_JAPMXC010000011.1, on the reverse strand, counting down.
GCCGAAACCGGCGCCGCCGCCGCGGCGGCCACCGCCGCTGCCGCCGAACATCGTTTCGAAGAAATCGCTGAAGTCGCCCTGCGCGGCGCCCCCCCCACCGCCTCCGCCGCCCGCGCCACGGCCGAATTCATAGCCCTCGTTCCAGTTCGGCGGGGGCTGGAAGTCCTGCCCATTGCGCCAGTTGCTGCCCATCCGGTCGTAGGCCGCGCGCTTCTCGGGGTCCTTCAGCACTTGGTAGGCTTCGCCGAGTTCCTTGAAGCGGTCCTCGGCATCCGCCGCTTTGTTGACGTCGGGATGGTACTTGCGTGCCAGCTTGCGATAGGCACCCTTGATATCGTCCTGGGTCGCGCTGCGCTGCAAGCCGAGGATATCGTAATAATCCTTGTATTTCATGGCGTCTGCTGAATGATTCCGATTCGATGAGGACGTGCGGCGGGAAATGCGTTCGCTATTCTAGAGGGTGTTATACACTTTTACCGGTCCGCGGACAGCGCGCGTGCGTCAGAGTTTGAGCCGGAACGGGGTGAAGTCGGTGCCGCGATCGTAGTGATCCCGCCGCTCCGCGCGCTTGAGCCTGCCCACGATCCAGTACGTCAGCGGCGTCGCGACGATTTCCCACGCGGTTTTCACCAGATATTGCACCAGCGCGACATGCAGGATCTGTGCGGTCGGCCAGATTGCGTAGAAAGCCAGCATGTAGAACAGCGTCGAATCGATCGCCTCGCCGACCGCGGTCGAGGCGATCGCGCGAAACCACAGATGCCGGCCCGCGCTCCAGATCTTCAGCTTGGCCAGCACCACGGCATTGCTCAGGCTGCCGGCCCAGAACGCCAGGATCGAACCGAGGACGATGCGCGGGGTATTGCCGAAGACCGCGAGCAGATGGTCCTGATAGCCCGTCATGTAGGGGTCGCGTGCGGCGGGCAGCGCCACGACCACCGCGGACATGGCCGCCGCGAACAGCAGCGCGGCGAAGCCGGCCCATACCGCCCGGCGATCGTACGCATAGCCGTAGACCTCGGTGAGCACGTCGCCGAAGAAATACGAGATCGGGAAGAACAGCACGCCGGCGCTGTACGACACCTCGCCCAGCCAGGGCAGCCGGACGATCGCCACCTTGCCGGCGCCGATCAGATTCGACAGCAGCAGCACCACGACGAAGGCCGCGAGAATCAGATCGTAATAGCGGTAGGACGGCCGCGCGGCTGCGGCGGGGACGGTGGCTGGCATCGGTGGGGGCCTGGGCGGGGAGATTGGCAGAGAAATTGGGCAAACGCGCGGCAGGAGGGCGCGGGAGGGCGCGCAAAGGCGCATGAGCGCCGCGCGGATTTTCGGGATTTTGCCCGAAATCGTCCGGCTCGTGCTACCCGTGCGCGGACGGTGGCGGTGCCCGGGGGTATGCTGACGCATCGGCTTCCAGGAGACGCGGCGATGTTTCACGCCATTCTGATCGAAAAAAACGCGGCGTCGGGGCCGCATGCCGCCCTGCAGGCGCTCGACGACGAGCGCCTGCCCGACGGGGACGTCGTGGTACGCATCATGTACTCGACGCTGAACTACAAGGATGCGCTGGCGATTACCGGCAGAGGCGCCGTCGTGCGTCAGTTTCCGATGGTGCCCGGCATCGATTTCGCGGGCGTGGTGGAGCGCAGCGCGGACCCGCGCTACCAGGTGGACGACACGGTGCTGCTGACCGGCTGGGGCGTCGGCGAGACGCACTGGGGCGGTCTCGCGCAGCGCGCGCGCGTGCGGGGCGACTGGCTGCTGCCCTTGCCGGCGGGGCTCACCGCGCGGCAGTCGATGACCATCGGCACGGCCGGGTTCACGGCGATGCTGTCCGTGCTGGCCCTGCAACGGCATGGCGTGACGCCCGCGCACGGCGAGATCCTCGTGACCGGCGCGAGCGGGGGCGTGGGCAGCGTCGCGATCGCGTTGCTGGCGCAATGGGGATACCGGGCGGTGGCCGCCACCGGGCGTCTGCACGAGCACGACTATCTCCGGCGGCTGGGCGCCGTGGAGGTCGTCGACCGCGCGATGCTGGCCGCGCCGGGCAAGCCGCTGGCGAAGGAACGCTGGGCCGGCGTGATCGATAGCGTGGGCAGCCATACGCTGGCGAACGCCTGCGCGAGCACGCGGCAGGGCGGCATCGTCACCGCCTGCGGGCTGGCGCAGGGCATGGACTTTCCGGGCAGCGTCGCGCCCTTCATCCTGCGCGGCATCACGCTGGCGGGCATCAACAGCGTGTACCAGCCACGCGAGGCGCGGCTCGCCGCCTGGCGCGGGCTGGCCGAGGCCCTCGGCGACGACGCCGCGCTCGCGACGATGCGCGTCGACATCGGGCTGTCGGAGACGATCGCGGCCGCCACGCGCCTGCTCGACGGCGGCCTGCGCGGCCGCTGCGTGGTCGACGTCAGCCGCTGGGAAGTGCATGACGCCCCCCGGCGGTCAGCCGGGTGACCCTCGCCCCCGCCGCGCGACGCGCTCGACCTGCCACCAGTCCGGCAGCAGTTTGCGGACTTCGGCGCGCGCGAAGCGGTCGTCGAGCAGATACACGACGCCTTCGTCGGTGGGCGCGCGGATGACGCGGCCGGCGGCCTGCACGACCTTGCGAATGCCCGGATACAGGTAGGCGTAGTCATAGCCGTGCGCCGCGCCGAAGAGATCCGCCATGCGCAGGCGGATCTCTTCGTTGAACGGGCTCCACTGCGGCAGGCCGAGCGTGGCGATGAAGGCGCCGATCAGGCGATGGCCCGGCAGATCGATGCCTTCCGCGAAGGCGCCGCCCAGTACCGCGAAGCCGATCGCGCGGCTTTCATGGGTGAAATCCGCCAGGAAAGCGGCCTGATCCGCCTCGCTCATGCGCGGCGCTTGTTCGCGCACGGGGATGTCCGGGTAAGACGCGCGAAACAGCGCGATCGCCCGTTGCAGATAATCGTAGCTGCTGAAGAAGCTCAGATAGTTGCCCGGGCGCGCGCGGTACTGCCGGCCGATCACGTCCACCAGCGGTTGCAGCGAGCGGTCGCGATCCTGCCAGCGGGTCGAGATCGTCTCGACCACGCGGACCGACAACTGCTCGGGACGAAACGGCGAGGCGACGTCGATCCACACGCTGTCCGCCGGCAGACCCAGCGTATCGGCGTAGAACGCCCAGGGTGTGAGCGTCGCCGAGAACAGCGTGGTGCTGTGCGCAGTGGCAAAGCGCGGCGCGAGCAGCGGCGCCGGTACGATATTGCGCAGCGTCAGCACCGGCGCGGACGGTTTGCCGCCTGCGCGGGGCGCCGCCGGGGTCAGGCTGTCGGAGAAATAGCGTTTGTCGAACAGTTCGGCGATCCGCAGGAAATGCAGGGCGTCGAAGTGGAAGCGCAGCAGGTCGGGATCGACGCCGACGGGATGCTCGGTGCAGTAATCGGCGATGGCGGCGCTGGCTTCCTGGAGCGACGGCAGCAGACGGGCGTTCGCCGCGGGGAACAACGTACCGGCGGAGGGGGCGTCCAGGGTGCTTTCCGGGGTGCCCCCGGTCTCTGCCGCCAGCGCGTTCCAGGCGCGCGACACGCGGCCGAGCACTTTTTTCAGGGGCTCGGGGGCGATGCGGCGCAACAGCTTCAGCGCGACCGGGTCGAGCGTCGCGCTGTACATGCCGCGCGCCCGCTCCAGCAGATTGTGCGCTTCGTCGACCAGTACCGCGACCCGCCATTGATTGCCTTGCGCGAGCCCATGCAGCATCGCGTTCAGATCGAAATAGTAGTTGTAGTCGCCGGCGATGACATCGCTCCAGCGCACCATTTCCTGCCCCAAGTAGTAAGGGCAGACGTCGTGCGCGAGCGCGGTCTCGCGCAGCGTGCGCTGGTCGAGCACGCCGGCGCGCAGCGCGGCGTCGCGCGCGGCGGGCAGCCGGTCGTAGAATCCCCGCGCCAGCACGCAGGCCTCGCCATGGCAGGCGCTGCCGGGGTATTCGCAGGCTTTGTCACGCGCCACGAGTTCGATGATCCGTACCGACTTCCCATCGATGACGCGCATCGCCTCGAGCGCGAGCGCGCGGCCGGAGGTCTTCGCCGCCAGATAGAAGATCTTGTCGAGCGCCTGGCCCGGGCTGGCCTTCAGCACCGGGAACAGCGTGCCGACGGTCTTGCCGATGCCGGTGGGCGCCTGCGCCAGGACCCGCCGGCCGCCGATCGCGCCCCGGTAAACCGCTTCGGCGAGCTGGCGCTGACCGGGGCGGAAATCCGCATGCGGGAAGGCCAGCGCGGCCAGCGCCGCGTCGCGCGCGGCGCGGTGCGCGAGTTCCTGGCGCGCCCAGCCCAGGAAACGCTCGCAATGTATCTCGAAAAACGCCTGGAGCTGCGCCGCCGACCAGTCCTCGGTCAGCACCGTTTCCCGGCCGCTGCCGATATCGAAATAGACCAGCGCGAGCCGCACCGCGTCCAGCTGGCGCGTACGACAGAGCAGCGCGCCATAGATCTTCAGCTGCGCCCAGTGCAGGTGCCGGTGGTTCTCCCGCATCCGGGCCAGATCGCCGCGGGTGGTCTTGATTTCCTCGAGCTGGTTGCGCGCCGGATCGTAGCCGTCCGCACGGCCCCGTACCCGCAGCTCGCCGAACTCGCCGCACAGCGCGATTTCCGCCTCGTAGGACGCCGGCCGCCGCGCGCGCACCAGCGCGTGCCCGGCGATGCCTTCCTGGGCGGTCGGCGAGGGCGTGAAACGCAGGTCGAGGTCGCCCTGCTTGGCGGTGAACTCGCAGAGTGCGCGCACCGCGACCACGTACTGGCCGGGCGTTGCAGGCGGGCGGGGTGGCGTCATGACGACTGCTTCGTGAAGGAAGTCCGGGTCCGCGATCGGTCGGGCCGCGATCGGTCGGTCCGCGATCGGCCGGACACCGATCGTACCACTGCGTCCTGCATCTCGCCCTCGTCGCTCTTGCCGCCCTTGCCGCCCTTGTCGCCCTTGTCGCCCTTGTCGCCCTTGTCGCCGCACGGTGGCACGGCGGCACGGGTTGACGGGCCCGGGCGTTTCCAATAAAGATGAGCGCTATCGCCGCGCTCCATGCTTCTCTCTCTCTTTTCAGGACGTAACCGCATGCTCACGATTCCCACCTATGACGATGTCCTGGCGGCCGCCGGGCGGCTGGCAGGACAGGCGCACCGTACGCCGGTGCTGACGTCCGCCACCGCCGACGCGGCGCTCGGCGCGCAGCTATTCTTCAAGTGCGAGAATTTCCAGCGCATGGGCGCATTCAAGTTTCGCGGCGCGTTCAACGCGCTGTCGCGTTTCGACGCGGCACAGCGTCGCGCGGGCGTCGTCGCGTTTTCCTCGGGCAACCATGCGCAGGCGGTGGCGCTGTCGGCGCGGCTGCTGGGGATCGACGCTACCATTCTGATGCCGCATGACGCCCCCGCCGCGAAAGTCGCCGCCACCCGCGGCTACGGCGCGCAGATCGTGACCTACGACCGCTACCGGGAGGACCGCGACGCGCTGGGCCGGCAACTCGCCGAGGACAAGGGCATGACCCTGATCCCGCCGTACGATCACCCCGACGTGATCGCCGGACAGGGCACGGCGGCCAAGGAATTGTTCGACGAAGTCGGGGAGCTGGACGCGCTGTTCGTGTGCCTGGGCGGCGGGGGCCTGCTGGCGGGCTCGGCGTTGAGCGCGCGCGCGCTGTCGCCGCGCACGCGGGTCTACGGCGTCGAGCCGGAAGCCGGCAACGATGGCCAGCAGTCGTTTCGCAGCGGGGCGATCGTCCATATCGACACGCCGAAGACGCTCGCCGACGGCGCGCAGACCCAGCATCTCGGACAGATCACGTTCCCGATCATCCGGCAGAAGGTCGACGACATCCTGACCGTCAGCGACGCCGAACTGGTCGACGCGATGCGTTTTTTCGGCGAGCGCATGAAGATCGTCGTCGAGCCCACCGGCTGTCTGGGTTTCGCCGCCGCGCGTCAGGTGCGCGAGACGCTGCGAGGGCAGCGCGTCGGGGTGGTGATCAGCGGCGGCAACGTCGACATGGCGCGCTATGGGGCGCTCCTGTCGGGCGCCCTGACGGATTGATCAGCGGATTGATCCGCGGGTTGATCGGCACTTGACGCGTGCAGGGTGACGCGCGGCGCGCCGTCGCCTGCCGCTGCCCGGGACGTCGCACGCCTGCCGCTCACCGGTGCGACGCCCGCCCGGGGCTCGCTCAGATGATCGGTTTGCCGCCGGTTACCCCGATCGTCGCGCCGGAGATGTAGCTGGCCTCCGACGACGCCAGCATCACGTACGGCGGCGCCAGTTCGGCCGGCTGGCCGGGGCGTTTCATCGGCACTTCGGCGCCGAAGCTCTTCACCGCGTCCGCCGGCATCGTCGCCGTGATCAGCGGCGTCCAGACCGGGCCGGGCGCGACGCAGTTCGCACGGATGCCCTTTTCGGCCAGGAGCTGGGCGAGGCCCGCGGTGAAGTTCTGGATCGCGCCCTTGGTGGCGGCATAGGCCAGCAGCGTGGGCTTGGGTGTATCCGCGTTGACGGAGGTCGTGTTGATGATCGCGCTGCCGGCAGGCATGTGCGGCACCGCGGCCTTGGTGATGCGGAACATCGCACCGATATTCGTCGAGAACGTCTGGTCCCATTCGTCGTCGCTGATCGCGTCGATCGATGCGCGGCTCATCTGGAACGCGGCGTTGTTCACCAGGATGTCGATGCGGCCGAAGGCCTGCACCGCGGCGTCGACGATCGCGATGCAGTGCGCACGGTCCGTGATGTCGCCCGGCACCAGCACCGCCTTGCGGCCCGCTTCCTCGATCCAGCGCTGCGTGTCGCGCGCATCGTCGTGCTCGTCGAGATACGAGATGAGGACATCGGCGCCTTCGCGTGCGAACGCGATCGCGACCGCGCGGCCGATGCCGCTGTCGCCGCCGGTGATCACCGCGGCCTTGCCGGCGAGCCGGCCCGAGCCGCGATAGCTGGTCTCGCCGTGGTCGGGCTGCGGGTCCAGCGGCTGCGTGCGGCCCGGGACGGTGTCCTGATGCTGTTCGGGAAACGGGGGAAAGGGGCGGTTCGTCATGAAAATCCTTTTGCGTGAAGGGGAATGGGGCGCGTGAGCGCCCATGTCCGCTGCGTCGCAAATTGCGGACCGCGTGTCGCTGAAGCGCGCGTGGCCGGTCGCAGCGGTCGTCATGCCGCGTCGGGATATCGTCCCGCTTTCGTCCTTAGATGACCGCCGGCGCGACGTCGCGCGGCGCGGCCACGCGCTGCGCGACCAGCGTCAGCGCGCCGCCGATCTGTTCTCGCGTCAACGGGCCGCCCAGGCAGATGCGTACCGCCTCGGGCGGATGCGCGGACACCGCGAACGCCGGGCTGGCGACCACGCCGACGCCGCAGGCATTCATCTGCGCGGCGAAATCGGTGGCGATCCAGCCCTCGGGCAGGCGCAGCCAGACGTGGAACGCGTCGCGATGCACCCACGCCGCGCCCGCGGGCAGCACGCGCATCGCGATGCGCGCGCGGGCGGCGGTTTCCTTGCGGATGGCTGCGAGCATGATGTCGGCCGTGCCGTCGCCGATCCAGCGGCTGGCCAGCGCGGCGGTGATCGGCGAGGCCATCACCGTCGTCGCGCGCAGCGCCGACACCAGCCGCGCGCGCGCCGCCGCCGACGGCGCCACCATGTATCCCACCCGCAGACCCGCGCTCAGCGTTTTCGACAGGCCCGCTATGTAAATAGTGCGTTCCGGTGCAAATTCTGCGATCGGGGGCGGCGCATCGGCCTGGAGCAGGCCGTACGGGTCGTCCTCGATGATCGGGACGTCGTAGTGCCGCGCGACCTCGGCCAGCGCATGCCGGCGCGCGACGCTGGTGGTCAGCGTCGTCGGGTTGTTCAGCGTCGGCACGCAGTACAGCGCCTTCGGCGCGTATTGCGCGCATGCGCCGGCGAACGCGAGCGCATCGATGCCTTCGCTGTCGGTCGGCAGCCCGATCAGGCGGATGCCCAGTTGTTTCGCCAGCGCGCGCATGCCCGGGTAGGTCAGTTCCTCGCAGCAGATCGACGCGCCCGGCGGCGCCAGCGAGGTGAGCGCCGCGAGCAGTGCGCATTGCGCGCCGGGGACGACGATCACCAGCGCGGGATCGACCGCGAGGCCCCGGCGGCGCAGCCACAATTGCCCCGCTTCGCAATCGCGCGCCGAGCCGCCGAAATCCTGATAGCGCGTGAGGTGCGCGATTTCCCCGGCCAGCGCGATGCAGCCCGCGCGCATCGCGTCGTGCACGCGCGCGGAATCGGGCTCGGGCGGCATGTTCATCGTCATGTCGAGCACCGGTCCGGCGACCAGCGCGCGCGGTACGCTGGGCCGCCGCTGGCCGCTGACGAAGCTGCCCCGGCCCACGGTCGATTCGATCAGGCCGCGCCGCTGCGCTTCGACATACGCGCGCGCGACCGTCGTGAAATTCAGTCCCAGGCGCTCGGCCAGCTCCCGCTGCGGCGGCAGACGCTGGGCATGCGAGAGGCGCCCGAGCGCGATGTCGTCGCCGATCGCGTCGGCGATGGCGAGGTAAACGGGCTTGCGCTCGTTCTTGCGCAGGCGCGGCGTCCAGTGAGCATGGTCCATCGTCCCTCCCAGAAGGTATGCACCGTATTGCAGCAAACGAACCGTGCCGGGCAGGCCTGCACCGTGATGGCCCACGCCGGCGGCGACACCGCGCACCGCCCCGGGCAACTTGTATGGAGACATTGACCGGAGGGTTCGAAGGACCCCGAAACAGCCAGCGTTTCCCGCACCGCCGAACACCTTTCGCCATCGGCAAGCGCTGCGCCGATGCATCGATTGTATGGACCGTTCTGCATTCAATTCAAGCGGACAAATTAATTGATGGCATATGCGATGCATGGGAAAGCAGGTCCGGCACGCCGGCGATTTTCCGCCGATGTTCCGGTTCCGATCCTCCACCCTCCCCAGGAGACTGACATGCCCGCAGTGGACAAACCCGCACACAAGGCCGGTGATTTCTTTGTCGATTACGAAGAAAAGGTATTTGAAGACGTGAAGGCGGAACCCGGCGAAAAAGCGCTGGTGACCTTTCATACGGTGGCGTTCGAGGGTTCGATCGGCCTGGTGAACATGCTGCAGGCCACGCGTTTGCAGCGCAAGGGTTTCGAGACATCGATCCTGCTCTACGGCCCCGGCGTGACCCTGGGCATCCAGCGCGGTTTCCCGACGCTCGGCGACGAAGCCTTCCCGGGGCATCTCGCGGTGAACAAGCAGATCAAGAAATTCATGGAGGAAGGCGGCAAGGTCTACGCGTGCCGTTTCGCGCTGCAGGCGCTTTATGGCCATGGCGAACCCTCGCTGATCGAGGGCATCCGCCCGATCAGTCCGCTCGACGTGCTCGACATCGTGTTGCTGCACCGGCGCGACAACGCCTTCATCCTGGATACCTGGACGGTGTGAGGACGCGATGACGACACTCTCCAGCGCGCCGCGCATCGTACGCGCGGCGGCGGTCCAGATCGCCCCCGATCTGGACCGCCCCGATACGACCATCGACAAGGTGTGCGAAGCGATTCGAGCGGCTGCGGCGCAGGGCGTGCAGATCGTCGTCTTTCCGGAAACCTGCGTTCCGTATTACCCGTATTTCTCCTTCATCAAGCCGCCTTTCGCGATCGGCGCGGATCATCTGCGCCTCTACGGGCACGCGGTGACGGTGCCGGGGCCCGTCACCGACGCGGTGGCGGATGCCGCGCGCGCCGCCGGCATCGTGGTGGTGCTCGGCGTGAACGAGCGCGACCACGGCACGCTGTACAACACGCAGCTGGTATTCGACGCCGATGGCGCGCTGCGGCTCAAGCGGCGCAAGCTCACGCCCACGTATCACGAGCGCATGATCTGGGGACAGGGCGACGCGAGCGGACTGAAAGTGGTCGACACGGCGGTGGGCCGGGTGGGCGCGCTCGCCTGCTGGGAGCACTACAACCCCCTGGCGCGTTATGCGTTGATGACGCAGCACGAGGAAATCCACTGCGCGCAGTTTCCCGGCTCGCTGGTCGGGCAGATTTTCGCCGACCAGATGGCGGTGACGATCCGGCACCACGCGCTGGAATCGGGCTGCTTCGTCATCAATGCGACGGGCTGGCTGAGCGAGCCGCAGATCGCCTCGATCACCGCGGACCCGGCGCTGCAGAAACCGCTGCGCGGCGGCTGTTTCACCGCGATCGTCTCGCCCGAGGGCGTGCTGCTCGGCACGCCGCTTACCGAAGGCGAGGGCATGGTGATCGCGGATCTCGATATGTCACTGGTCACCAAGCGCAAGCGGATGATGGATTCCGTCGGCCATTACGCGCGACCCGAACTGCTGCGCCTGGCCATCGACGACCGTGCGCACGCGACGACGCAGTCCGTGCCGGTCGCGCCTTCCGGAGCCTGCCCATGATCGAACCGAATACCGCTCTCGCGAATTCCCTCGCCGCGCCCCATGCCTGCGGCGCGTCGCCCGACGCCGATGCGGGCCGCGCTGTCGCCGCCGATGCCGCGCTCGCCACCGAACTGCAGTCGCTCGGACTGCGGCTCGCGGATCCGGGCGCGGGCGCGCCGAGTCGCCGCGGCGGCGCCGGCCCGTCGGACCACAAGGCGGTGACCGTGGGCGGACGTACCGTGATGATCCCGGTGCATACGTCCGGTGCCTGGCAATCGCCGTTCGTGGCCGAGACGCCGCGAGCCGACGGCACCAGCCGCCTGATGCGCAACGGCATTCCGATCGCATCGATTGCCTTTCCGGCGCAGCCGCGCTTCTACCGGCTGCAGACCTTCGACGGCGTGCCGTATTCGCAGATCGCGACGCTGCACAGCGCCGACGTGCTGGCGACCACCATCCTGCAGACCTGCATCCGCTACGAGAGCCGGCGCAAGGCGTGCCAGTTCTGCGCGATCGGCCAGTCGCTCGCCGCCGGGCGGACGATCGCCCACAAGACGCCCGAGCAGCTCGCCGAGGTGGCGCGCGCGGCGGTGTTGCTCGACGGCGTGAAACACATGGTCATGACCACCGGCACGCCGAACGCCACCGATCGCGGCGCCGGCGTGCTGTGCGAGAGCGCCTTCGCGGTCAAGGCCGCGGTGGATCTGCCGATCCAGGGACAATGCGAGCCGCCCGATCGCGACGTCTGGTTCGAGCGGATGCATGCCGCCGGCATCGACGCGCTGGGCATGCACCTGGAGGCGGTGACGCCGGCGGTGCGCCAGCGCATCATGCCCGGCAAGGCGAGCGTGCCGATCGAGCGGTATATGGATGCATTCGCTGCGGCGGTCGCGGTGTTCGGCCGCGGTCAGGTCAGCACCTATATCCTCGCCGGACTGGGCGACACGACCGAGGCGATCCTGGCGATGAGCGAGCGGCTGATCGCGCTGGGCGTCTATCCCTTCGTGGTGCCGTTCGTGCCGATCTCGGGCACGCCGCTCGAAGACCATCCGGCGCCCGCGCCCGCCTTCATGCGCGGTCTCTATGCGCCGCTGTCGGCCATGCTGGCGGCGGCCGGTCTGGCATCGCGCGACATCAAGGCCGGCTGCGGCAAGTGCGGCGCCTGCTCGTCGCTGGCCGCGTTCGAACCCGGGGCGCCGGCATGACGGCGCATGTGCCTGGCGCGGCGCCCGCCGGCGCCGACCTGCGTTCTCCCATGCCGGCCCCCGCGTTCACCGACGCCGCCACGCTCGCCGCGCTGGCCCGGCAGGTGCGCGAGGCGCGCGGCGTGGCGCACAAACGCGATATCGCCGCCGTCGTGGACCGACTGGGCGCGGGCGGAGGATACCTGCCCGGGGCAACGGGCGATGTCGCAGGTTCGGACGGCCCCGGCCACGACGGCGCGATCGCGCCGGCCGTGCCGCTGGGTGACGACTGCGCGGCCTGGGCCGATGGCGATGGCTTTCTGCTGTTCGCCATCGAAGGCTTCGTCGACGCGTTCGTCGCCGCCGAGCCGCGCTTCGCCGGCTATTGCGGCGTGATGGTCAATGTCAGCGACATCTATGCGATGGGCGGGCGTCCGATCGCCGTGGTGGATGCCCTGTGGAGCCGGCCGGGCGACGCGGCGGCGCCGATCCTCGACGGACTCGCGCAGGCCGCGCGCGTCTACGGCGTGCCGATCGTGGGCGGTCACAGCAACCGGCGCTGTGACCGCGAGCAGCTCTCGGTCGCCATCCTGGGCCGCGCGACGCGCTTGTTGAGCAGCTTCGCGGCGCGCCCGGGCGAGCATCTGGTCGCGGTCATCGACCTGCGCGGGGGCTTCCACGAACCGTTTCCGTACTGGGACGCAAGCAGCGGCGCGCCCGCCGCGCGTTTGCGCGCCGATCTGGACATCCTGCCGCAACTGGCGGAGGCCGGTCTGTGCCGCGCGGCGAAAGACATCAGCATGGCCGGCATCGTCGGCACCGCGCTGATGTTCGCCGAGTGTTCCGGTGTGGGTCTCACGATCGATGTCGACGCGATACCCCGTCCGCCCACGGTGCCGCTCGCGCGCTGGATCGACCTCTTCCCGAGCTATGGTTTCCTGCTCGCGGTCGACGACGCGGCGCTGCCCGCGGTTCTCGCCGCGTTCGCGCAACGCGAACTGGCGGCGGCCGCGATCGGCCGCTTCGACGCGAGCCGCGCGGTGCGCCTGCGCGCCGGTGGCGCCGCTGTTGCCACCGGCACCGCCGCTGTTGCTGCGGCTGCCGCCGCTGCCGCCGCTGTTTCCCATGCGCAGGATGCCGATCAGGCGACCGTATGGGATTTTACGCAGGATGCGTTGATCGGCTGTGGGCCGCGCGCGGGCGGACGATGACGACGCGCCCGTTACGGATCTGCCTGCTCACGCATTCGACGCTGCCGCGCGGGGGCGTCGTGCACGCGCTCGAACTGGGCGACGCGCTCGCCGACGCCGGCCACTGCGTCAGCCTGTGCGCGCCGGACGCGGATCGGGCCGGGCTGTTCCGCGCTCCGCGCGCGGCGCATTGCCGTTTCGTCGCGGTGCCGGCGACGCCGGTGGACGGCCCGCTACCCGCGCTCGTCGAGCAGCGGATCGCCGACTGGCTGCGGTATTTCGACACGACGCCGGGCGCGCTGGAGCACGATATCTTCCACGCGCAGGATTCGATCAGCGCGAACGCGCTCGCGACCCTCGTCGAGCGTGGCCGGATCCGCGCCTATGTGCGCACAGTCCATCATCTGGATCGCTTCGCCGATGCGCGGCTCGACGCCTGGCAGACGCGTGGATTCGCCGCCGCGCGCCAGGTGCTGTGCGTGAGCGAAGGCTGGCGGCAGACGCTCCGGCGCGACCATGGCATCGACGCGGAGGTAGTGGGCAATGGCGTGGACCGGCGCCGCTTCTCGCCCCGGTCGAGCGCCGCGGACGCGGTACTCGCGCGGCGCCTCGGCATGGTCTGTCCGAATGTCATGAACGATCCGGGCGGCATGGGCGGTCTCGGCGGTCCGGACGCGGCGCCCCGGTTGCTATCGGTCGGCGGCGTGGAAGCGCGCAAGAACACGTTGACCGCGCTGGCGGCCTTCGTGCGCGTGCGCGAACGCTGGCCGCAAGCGCGGTGGTGGATCGCGGGCGGGGCCAGCCTGCTCGACCACGGTGCCTACGCGGCACGGTTTCGCGCCGCCGTCGCGGCGGCCGGTCTGACCCTCGGACCCGACGCGCCGATCGTGCCGCTGGGCCGCGTCGACGATGCGGCGATGCCGGCGTTGTTCCGGCTGGCCGACGCGCTGTTGTTCCCGTCGCTGACCGAAGGCTTCGGTCTGGTGGTGCTCGAGGCGCTCGCCAGCGGCACGCCGGCGGTGGTCTCGCGGATCGCGCCGTTTACCGAATATCTCGACGACGCGGCGGTCGAGTGGGCGCTGCCCGAGGACGCGGCGTCGATCGCCGCGGCGCTCGCCCGCGCGCTCGACGCCGCTCCGGCCCGCGCCGCCGCGCGACGCGAGGCGGGCTTCGCGGTCTGCGCGCGCTACGGCTGGCCGTGTTCCGCCCGCACGCATGTGCATCTGTATCGCGCATTCCGCGGCGCACTGCCCGCCGCGGCGGGTGCCGCTGATATCCCCGGCGATAGCGCGCGCGACGTCCCCGGTGATCTTTCCAAGGAGCTTCGCCATGCCTGAAATGCTGTTTCGCGTCCGCTGGCCCGATGCATCGGTCAGCGAGTGCTATTCCCCGTCGCTGGTGATCAAGGACTATCTCGCCGTCGGCGAGCGCTACCCGCTGGCGGTGTTCGTCGAAAAGTCGCGCACCGCGCTGACGATCGCCAGCGAGCGCGTGCGCGCCAAGTACGGCTTCGCCTGTTCCGCCGCCGCCGACCAGATGGCGCGTATCGACGCGCAGGCGGAACGCTTCCGCGCGCAACCGGACGCGGTCGTGACCGTCGAAGCTTTCCTCTGAGCGCACCGAGTCACGATGTGCTTTCACCGCCCCCGCGTGCGTTCGCGCCCGCGGCCCGCTCTTCTCCGGAACGTATCGTCATGCCGCTTTCCATCGCTGCCGCGTTCGCGCGGCCATCGTACCCGGTTGTCGTCATCGGCGCGGGGCAGGCCGGTCTGTCGATCAGCTATCTGCTCAAGCAGCAGGGCATCGCGCATCTGGTGATCGAACGCCGGCGCGTCGCTTTCGCCTGGCGCGAGCAACGCTGGGACAGTTTCTGCCTGGTGACGCCGAACTGGCAATGCACCTTGCCCGGCTTTCCCTACGATGGCGACGATCCCGAGGGCTTCATGAAGAAAGACGCGATCGTCGACTACCTCGAACGCTACCGGGCGCACTTCGACCCGCCGGTCGTCGAAGGCGTGGCGGTGCGGGAAGTCAGGGCGAACGCCACGGCGCGGGCCGGCCAACCTTGGGCCGGCCAACCGGGGGCTGGCCAGCCCGTGGAAGGCCGTTACATCGTCGACACGTCGCACGGCACGATCGCCACGGACCAGATCGTCGTTGCCACCGGCGGCTATCACCAGGCGATCCTGCCCGCGATGGCGCACGCGCTGCCGGCGTCGATCACGCAGGTGCATGCGATCGATTACCGCAACCCCGCTGCCTTGCCGCCCGGCGCGGTGCTGGTCGTCGGCACCGGGCAATCCGGCTGTCAGCTTGCCGAGGACCTGCATCTCGCCGGGCGCACCGTGCATCTGTGCGTGGGGGATGCGCCGCGTGTCGCGCGGCGTTATCGCGGCAAGGACGTGGTCGCCTGGCTCGATGAAATGGGCTATTACGACCTGCCGGTGGAACGACACCCGCTCGGCACCGGGGTGCGGGACAAAACCAACCACTACGTGACCGGGCGCGACGGCGGGCACGATATCGACCTGCGCCAGTTCGCCCGCGAGGGCATGCGGCTGTACGGCCGCCTGAACGACATCCGCGACGGCGTGGCGCAGTTCGACGCGCGTCTGGCGGAATACCTCGATGGCGCCGACGCCGTTTCCGAGAGCATCAAGACCAGCATCGACGCCTTCATCGCGCAACGCGGCATGGCCGCTCCCGAGGAGGCGCGCTATGTGCCGGTCTGGGAACCCGGCGCACCGGTGCGTGCGCTCGACCTGGCCAACAGCGGCATCACCGCGGTGATCTGGTGCGTGGGTTTTCGCAGCGACTACGACTGGCTGAAACTGCCGATCTTCGACGCGCGCGGCTATCCGCACCATGCGCGCGGCGTGACGCCGGCCACGGGGGTGTATTTCCTCGGTCTGCCCTGGCAGTACAGTTGGGGTTCCGGCCGGTTTTCCGGCGTCGCGCGCGATGCGCGGCATCTGCTCGAGGCGATCGCCGGGACGCCGACATCATGCTGATCGAACCGGTTGCCGATTACATCCACACCGAGTTCCGCGTCAAGTTCGCGCTGGGACAATGGGAGCGCGACCAGGCGTTCCGCCTGCGCCGCAGGGTGTTCTGCGTCGAGCAGCGTTTGTTCGACGATATCGACGGGGCAGGGGACCGGGACGCGATCGACGCGCGCGCGACGCCGATCGTCGCCTTCGCCTGCCTGGCCGGCATGCCCGAGCAGATCGCCGGCACGGTGCGGATCGACGAGCGCGAGCCGGGCGTCTGGCATGGCTCGCGACTGGCGATCCATCCGGCGTTTCGCGGCCACGCGGGGCTTGCCGCGGCCCTGATCCGGCTCGCGGTCACGAGCGCGCATGCGCGCGGCTGCACGCGGTTCCTCGCCCAGGTGCAGAGCCAGAACGCCCGCTTGTTCCGGCGGCTGCACTGGCGCACGCTGAACGAGATCAGCGTGCATGGCCGGCCCCATCACCTGATGCAGGCCGATCTCGCGCACTACCCGCCGTTCGCGCGGGGCGCGGACGGCGTGGTCACGCGCGGGCGATGAACCGCGATGGAACGCACCCTCTATCAGCAATCCATCGACGACCCCGCCGCGTTCTGGGCCGCGGAGGCGACGCGCATCGACTGGCATCGCCCGCCGACGCGCATTCTCGATGCGAGCGATCCGGAAATGCCGCGCTGGTTCGTCGGCGGCGAAACCAATCTCTGTCACAACGCGGTCGACCGGCATCTGGCGACGCGGGCCGCGCAGCCGGCATTGATCCATGTCTGCGGCGCGAGCGGGACCGAGGCGCGTTTTTCGTACCGGCAACTGCACGACGAGGTCAACGCCATGGCCGCGGTGCTGCGCGGGCGCGGCGTGCGGCGCGGCGACACCGTGCTGCTGTACATGCCGGTGATGCCCGAGACGGTGTTCGCGATGCTGGCCTGCGCGCGTCTGGGCGCGATCCACGTGGTGGTGTTCGCGGGCTTCCCGGCCCGGGCGCTGGCCGAGCGGATCGACGACAGCCGGCCGAAGGCGATCGTCACCGCGCAAGCGGGCGCGTCCCAGGAGCGTGACGTCGGCCTCCTGCCGCTGGTCGACGCGGCCCTGCATCTCGCCCGGCATCGGCCGCGCACGGTGCTATACGTCGAGCGGGGCGAGGGCGCACCGTTCCCGGCGCCCGCCTTTTCGCCGTATGGCCCCGAAAGGGCCCGCGTCTGGGGATGCCGCATCGCATGCGTCTGGCTCGACAGCGCGGCGTCGTCGTACATCCTGCACACCTCCGGCACCACCGGCCAGCCGAAGGGCGTCGTGCGCGACACCGGCGGGCATGCGGTGGCACTGGCCGCGTCGCTGCACCATCAGTTCGCGTTGCGCGCCGGCGACACCCTGTTCTCGACCGCGGACCTCGGCTGGGTCGTGGGTCACAGTTATGGCGTCTACGCGCCGCTGATCGGCGGCCTCACCACGGTGCTGTACTCCGGTGCGCCGAACCGGCCCGCGTCCGACATGCTGTGGCGCATCGCCGCCCGCCATCGTGTCAACGCCCTGCTGAGCGCGCCGACGGTCATGCGCGTGCTGCGCCACAGCGGCTGGGCGCTGTCGCGGCGGCACGATCTGTCGGCGCTGCGCGCGCTGTTTCTGGCTGGCGAGCCGCTCGACGCCGGCAGCGCGGCGCAGCTCGAGGCGGCGCTCGGCAAACCGGTCGTCGATCACTATTGGCAGACCGAGACCGGTTCGCCGATCGTGGCCGGTGCGGCGCCTGGCGGCGTTCCGCTGCCGCGCGCGCGTGCCCGTGCGGGCCTGCCCGCCGCGGGCTTTCGGCTCGAGGTGGTCGACGCGGACAGCGGCGAGCGTTGCGCGCCCGGCAGGCGCGGGGTGGTCGCCCTGGGCGCGCCGCTCCCGCCGGGCTGCCTGAAGGGACTGTGGGGCGACGCTGCGACGGGCGAGCGGTTGCGCGCCCGGTACTGGTCCGCGTTCCCGGGCTGCCGGCGCTATTCGACCGCCGACTGGGGCATCGCCGACGCCGACGGCCGCGTCAGCCTGCTGGGCCGCTGCGACGATACGCTCAATGTCGCCGGCCAGCGGCTCGGCACGCGGGAAATAGAGGAGGTGTTGCGGGCCGATCCCGACATCGCCGACGTCGCGGTGGTCGGGATCGCCGACGCCCTGCGGGGCCAGGTGCCGGTGGCGTTCATCGTGCGGGAGGGAGCCGCGGAGCGCGGCGGGGGAGGCCGGGGCGACGGGCGCGAAGGGGGCGACGGGGGCGACGCAGGTCCCGAGTGCGACGAACGGGTGCTGGCCGCGCGTTTGAGCGCGCGCGTGGTGGCTGCGCTCGGCAAGGCCGCGCGGCCGCGCCGGCTGATCTTCGTCGACGCCTTTCCTCGTACCCGTTCGGGCAAGGTATTGAGGCGGCTCATGCAGGGGCAAATCGGGCAGGGGCAAATCGGGCAGGAGCAGGTCCCCGCCCCTGCCGATGCCGCTACTTGTTCGGCTGCGGCGTCAGACGCAGATAAGGGCGTTCGGCGGTGAAGCCCTTGGGGAATTTCTGCTGCAGTTCGGCCTCGTCCTTGATCGATGTCGGAATGATGACATCGTCGCCGTCCCGCCAGTTGCCGGGCGTCGCCACGCTGTAGCCGTCGGTGAGCTGCAGCGCATCGATGACCCGCAGGATCTCGTCGAAATTGCGGCCGGTGCTCATCGGATAGGTCATCGACAGGCGCACCTTCTTTTTCGGGTCGATGATGAAGACCGTGCGCACCGTCGCGCTGCTCGACTGGTTCGGGTGGATCATCTCGTACAGCGTCGCGACCTTGCGGTCGTGATCGGCGAGGATCGGAAAACCCACCACGGTCTTTTGCGTGTCCTCGATATCCTTGATCCAGTCCACATGCGACTGCGCCGCGTCCACCGACAGCGCGATCGCCTTGACGTGGCGTTTGTCCAGTTCCGGTTTCAGCTTCGCCGTCAGACCCAGTTCCGTCGTGCACACGGGGGTGAAATCCGCCGGATGCGAGAACAGCAGGACCCACGAATCGCCCGCCCATTCGTGAAAGCGAATTTTGCCGATCGACGAATCCTGCTCGAAATCGGGGGCGGTATCGCCAAGAAAGATGGTCATGTCGGATTCCTTTGTCTGATGAACGAAGGGTTCCCCGGATCACATCGCCGCGACGCGGGAATGCGCGGGAAACTCGCCTGGGCGCCGCGTCGAAACACGGTTCGCAAAGCAGGATCGATAATCCTAGCAGATCGGATGGGCCGAAGCGGAGCGAGCAATTCGAATAAGTATTGCCGCGCGGGGACTGAGGGGATGAAAGAATTGGTAAGGATTTACGAAATCGACGTGATCCTTGTCTGATTCTCAGCGTCGAAAACAGGCATCATGCGATGCTGGTACGCAGACATCGATGCACCGGTATGGGAGTCTGCAGGCTTTGGCCCTCTCGTCGTCCTTTCGGCTCGAATCTCATGAACACAGTTTTGCGTTTTGGCGTCTGGATCGCCGCTGCCGGCGTCTTCCAGCTGGTCGGCGGCTGCGGCGTCGCCGCCCTGCCTTGCCGTCTGACTTCCGCAACCCTGAAAATCGTGCCGTTGGTGGGCCACGCGGCGGCGGTGCCGTTCGACGCCTGCTCGGCCGCGATCGACTGAGCGGGGATATGCGCTCCCCGATCCCTTTCCCCGCGTCGACGCGCTCGCGCCTGGCGTTGGCGCGCGCCGCGCGGCGGCTGAGCTGGACGGTGCTGGCCGGGGCAGGCCTGCTCGCCGGCTGTTCCAGTTCGAAGCCCGAGACCATCGTCAAGGTGCCGACCTATCCGCCGTTGATGGACCCGCAGACGGCAATGAACCAGTCGGGCGGCATCTACCAGACGGGCACCTCCATCGCGTTTTTCGAGACCCGGCGCGCCCGGCATGTCGGCGACATCCTGACGGTGAAATTGCAGGAAGCCCTCGTCACGGCGAACACCGCGACGACCGATGCGAGCCGCGCGAGCGATATCAGCGCGAAAGCCGCGGACCAGACCACCGGCACGGCCCAGCGTCTGGCGCGGCTGTTCAACGTCGGTTCGGCGGATACGTCGTTCAAGGGCAAGGCCAACGTCACCGGCAACGATTCGCTGACCGGCACCCTCACGGTGTCCGTGATCTCGACCCTGCCCAGCGGCAATCTGATGGTCGCCGGCGACAAGATGATCGCCACCAACAACGTCAACACCAAGATGCGTTTCTCCGGCATCGTCAATCCGATCGATATCGATCCGACCAACACCGTCGCGTCGAACCGGATCGCGAACGCGCGCATCGAAGAGACGGGTGCCGGTGTGCTGAGCGACGCGACGTCGCTGGGCTGGTTGCAGCGGCTGTTCCTGAACGTGCTGACCTTCTGATGCCGCCGCGGCCGCGGGCCGCCCGGTGGCCGCCCGCGCACCGTGCGGCCGCCGTTCAGCCGTCCAGGTGTTCGGCGGCGCCAAGCTCGCGGTCGGGCACGAAAATATATCCCTTGCCCCATACGGTCTGGATATAGCTGGGTTCCGACGGGTCGCTTTCGATGACCCGGCGCAGCCGCCAGATCGAGACGTCCAGGTTACGATCGCGCGCGCCATCCGACTGCCCGTGCAGCAGTTCGCTGAGGCGCGCGCGCTTCATGACCGTCATCGCATTGCGCACGAACACCTGCAGCGTCGCGAATTCGCTTTCGCACAACGGCAGGCGCTCGCCGTCACGGCGCAGTTCGCGCGCGGCGAAGTCGACTTCGAAGGGGCCGAAACGGTAAGGCGGCCGGCTTTCCGGCACGCCGGGGTTGATCGCCATGCGCCGGCGCAGGATCGTGCGGATGCGCGCGGCGAGTTCCTCGGGATCGAATGGCTTGGGCAGATAGTCGTCGGCGCCCAATTCCAGGCCGATGATGCGATCGATCACGTCGGAGCGCGCGCTCAGGAAAATGACCGGAATGTCGTCTCCGGATGCCCGCAGCTCGCGCAAGGCCGTGATACCGTCCATGTCGGGCATCATCACGTCGAGCACGACGATGGCCGGCCGCTCCATCTCCAGGCGCCGGCGCAATCCCAGCCCATGATGTAGCACCGAGACCGCGAACCCGTGTTTCTGCAGATATTCGCGAACCAGATCGCGGACGACCGCGTCATCATCGACGATAAGGACATGAGTGTTCATTCGCAGAATTCTAAAGGCACGCCGAAAGGTTTTGCGAAAGGTTTTCTTGCGGAGTCTTTCGCTGTGCGATGCCGGTGGCTGGTGTCCCGCCTTGTATTATATTGCCGGAGGGGAGACGCGCGTAAGGCCGCGTAATACTGCGGCATGCATGCCACGTTCCCGCGAAGGTCGAGCGCCCTTAAACTTTGGCCATGGAAACTTCCGTTCTGATTGTCGATGACGATCCCGCCGTGCGGGAACTGCTCGCGCGTTATCTGTCGCCGCGCGGCTATCACGTCTCCGCCCTGGAGGAGGGCGTCAGCCTGCGCGAGCGGCTGGCGCGCGACCGGCCGTCGCTGGTCGTACTCGACGTCATGATGCCCGGCGTCGACGGCCTGCGCATGCTGGCCGAGCTGCGCAGCGTCGGCGACGACATCCCGGTCATCATGGTGACGGCCCTGGGCAGCGTGAAGGACCGGGTGGCCGGTCTGGAGATGGGTGCCGACGACTATATCGTCAAGCCCTTCGAGCCGCGCGAGTTGATGGCGCGCATCGATACCGTGCTGCGGCGCGAAGCGTCGGGTGTGGCCGCGCCACCCGCGTCGGCCGAGGGTGGCGAAGTCTTCGATTTTGGCCGTTTCCGGTTCGACAGCATGACGCGCCGTCTGCTGTGCGAAGGCAAGCCGTTGCCCCTGCGCGACAGCGAGTTGGCATTGCTGAACGTCTTCGTCCGTCATCCATACCGCGTATTGGGCCGCGAATACCTGCATCACCTGTTGCGCGGCGAGTCGATAAGCTTTCGCGACCGGGGTTTCGACGTGCCGATCTGGCGGCTGCGCCGGGTCGTCGAGGACGATCCGTCCAATCCGCGGCACGTCCAGACCGTGCGCGGCAAGGGCTATGTGTTCGTACCGAACATCGATATCTCCTGATGTGGCTGCCGTCCATCCGCGGGCGTCCGCTCGATACCGTGTTCGGGCGCATGGCGGTTTTCGCGACGCTGGTGCTGTTTGCCGTGCAGGCGGCGTGGTTCACGGTGCTGACCATCCAGCGGCCGCGTCACGAGGGCGACGGCTATGCGCGCGGCCTGCTGCTGGTGTTGCAGACCGTGCACGACAACGCCGGCAACGGCATCCGGCTGCCCCCCGCGCTCAAGGTACGGCTGGTGCCGGGGACGGACGGGCACGTGCTGGGCGGGCCGGACGCCGGAGACATGACGCGCTTGATCGCGCGCCTGCGCGACGGCCTGCCGCCCGGCAGCCTGGTGAGCGTGGAAAGAAAAGACGATGTCCTGCACCTCTGGGTGCGCTATCCCGGCGTGGGCAACTGGATTGTCATGCCGCTCAATGCGCCGCCGCCGCCGCCGATCCTGATCGAAGCGGTCGCCATGCTCGTCGCCGCAGTGGTGCTGTCGCTGGGCGCCGCCTGGCAGATGCAGCGGCCGATGGCCGAGGTCGCGCAACTGGCCAGGCGTTTTGGCGGCGGCGAGCGGCCGGCCGCGATGGCGGAGAAGGGCCCGTTCGAGGTGCGCGAGCTGATCCATGCGGTCAATCAGATGATGCGGCGTATCGGCGAGAGCGAAGACGAAAAGTCATTGATGCTCGCCGGCATCGCGCATGACCTGAAGGCGCCGCTGACCCGCCTGAAGCTGCGCGCCAGCGTGCTCGACGACGCGGACAGCGAGCACTTCAGCCGCGATATCGACTCCCTCACGCACATCGTCCAGCAGTTTCTCGAATTTGCCGGTTCGGAACCCGCCGATGGCCCGCGAGTCACTGTCGACACCTTCCTGGCCCGGCAGTTCACGATACCGGAAAACGGCGAGCAGCCGCTTTTCATCCATGCGCTCGAGGCGGGTGCGCGGTTCGAATTGCCGCGTACGGTACTCGACAGGCTGGCGACCAACCTGGTCGACAACGCGCTCGAGCATGGCGAGCCGCCTGTGGAAATCCGCACCTATTGGCGCGGCGGCGACGCCGTGATGGAAGTTCGCGACCACGGCCCGGGCATTCCGGAAGCGTTGATCGAGGAGGCCAGCAAGCCGTTCGCGCGTCTGGATTCGGCGCGTAGCGGCGATGGGCATTGCGGGCTGGGGCTGGCGATCGTCGCGCGGCTGGCCCGCAAGACACAGGGACATTGCGAGATATCGAACGCGCCGGGCGGCGGCTTGTCGGTGCGCATCGTCATCCCCGTCGAAGCGCGTCCCGGCGCGATCCACGGCAGCCCGGCGACGTGAGGGGAGGGCGGCGGGCCCGCGCGTGATGTTCGCCAGGTCCGTTCCCCGGCACGGTGGCGTGAGCGCGGGCGTTTCGCCGTTCAGGGCGATCCGGCCGCGGTGTTCGCGCTGCCGTACGACGCGTTCGCGCGCGGCCGCGTGCCGGGGTTCAGTGGCCCGCTCGCGGGCGCATTCGCTCCGCCGCCGTACGTCCCGGTGCCAGACAGATCGGGCGGCGGCGGCAGCGCGCCCGGCAGGGACGTCGACGTCACGTGGGTCGGCATGTCGTCCACCGGCGTCACGAAAGCGGGGCCGGTTGCCGGTATCACATAGCCCGAGGTGCTCGGCTCGGGTGCCAGCGGCGGCACCGATGCCAATTGCGCCGACGGACCGACGACCATCTTTCGAATCAGGCTGGTGAGTTTGTTCGACGTCGCCGCAAAGCGGTCGACCGCGAGACCCTCGGTCTGGTAATGGGCGACGACCAGATCGTTGCCATGCACCAGGCGCAGGTCGATCGCCGAGAGGTAGCGGGTGTATTCGTCGCTGAAGGAGCGGTGACCCCAGTCGAGGGTCGCCTGATAGCTCAGGCGCGCCGGGCAGTCGGGCGGGGCGGTGCCGACGTTGTAGACGGTGGAATCGACGCCGAGCCGCCCCAGGGCGACGCGCATGGCCGGCACCAGATCCTCGACCGCCACGGTGTTGTTGAGCTCGATGCAGACCCGATTCGCCTGAATCGGGCGGCCGGTGACGTACGTCGGCGAAGAATACGACGAGGCGACGCTGAAACCCGCCTGCGTGACGGAGCCGACGGCGTCCGCGGCCGAGATCAGCGTCCAGGCGCAGCCCGGCAGCGCGAGCGTGGCGGCCAGCAACGCGAACAGTGCGATGCCCTGAGCGGGCGGTGTCGGAGAGGGCGGTGTCGGAGAGGGCGCCGCGCTGCGTTCCGGCAGGCCGTCGGCGCGCTTCGGCCAGCGGGCCGGACGACGGGCGAGGGTAGCGAAGCAGGCCGGGATGAGGCGCATGGCGGGTCGGCGTCCAGGACGAACGCGAGGCAAAGGGAGAATAGCGATGATCGCCGATCGTGCCTTTTGTAAAATGCCGAGCAACTTGCGCACTTCGCCAATCCTTACCAAATCTTTCCGTTTGGCCGCGCGGTACAATCCGTCGCACCTTCACCGATGCCATCATGAAAAAAATCTTCGTTTTCAACGGTCCGAATCTCAATCTGCTGGGTCGGCGCGAGCCCGCCGTGTACGGGCATGAAACGCTCGACGACCTCGAACGGCGGTGTCGCGACGAGGGTGCACGGCTGGGTGTGGAGGTCGATTGCCGGCAATCGAACCACGAGGGACAGCTCGTGGACTGGCTCCACGAGGCTGGGCAGGCGGTCCGAGCGGGCAGCGCGCTGGGCGTCGTGCTGAACGCCGCCGCCTACACGCATACGTCGGTCGCGCTGCACGATGCGATCAAGGGCGCGGCAGTGCCGGTGATCGAGCTGCATTTGTCTAACGTGCATGCGCGCGAGGCGTTTCGCCACCATTCGTATATCGCACCGGCCGCACGCGGCTGCATCGTCGGGCTGGGCATCAAGGGCTATCTGCTCGCGATCCAGGCATTGCTGGACTGAACGTGGAGTGCGGGAACATGACGGCGATCGATCGCGCAAGCATGGAAGAGGAGACGGAAGCGAAAACGGAAGCGGCGGCGGCAGTGCGGCGCTGCTTCGAACGGCTCGAAGGTCCGTGGCGGCTCGATCGGCGCATCCTGGACCGGCCGCGGGATATTCCGTGGGGAGCGGAATGTGACGCCGGATGTGAAGCCGGCCCTGGCGTGGCCGCTGCCACCGCCCCTGAATCCGCAAGCCGCCTCGCCGACATGCCTGCGATGCGCGCGCGTCTGCGCGGCGCGGCGCGGTTCCAGCGCCTGGACGGCGATACGCTGGCCTACACCGAGGAAGGGATGCTTGAGTTGGCGAGCGGCGTCCGCGTGCGCGCGGTGCGCCGTTACGTTTACCGATTGGCGGGAAGCGCGGTGCAGGTCGAATTCGCCGACGGCCCGGATAGAGGGCGTCGGTATCTGCGATTCGAGATCATGACCGAGGGGGAGCCGGATGCGCGTCGCGGCCGCGCGGGCCGCCCCGACTGGCAGGGGGTGGACCAGCATCTGTGTGGGCGCGACCTCTATCGGGCCGCCTACCGTTTTCATGGTTTCGGCGGTGCCGGTGCCGCACGCCGTATCGTCCAGCGGACCACTGTGGAGGGTCCGCGCAAGGCCTATGCGATCGTCACGCTGCTGCGCGCACCGGGTGACCCCATCGACGCGTGAGGGACGCGTCCCAGGCGACGCGCGCCGTCTGGAGCGAACGTCGCGTCAGTGTTCCTCGGCGTGTGCTCGTCCCTTCAGCGGTATGGCCTTGTAACGCCATTTGCCGGCGGTGTTGTCGAGCGTCAGGTCCTGCTGACGACGCACTTCGGCCCGGGCATCGTCCGCCACGGCATATTCGCTGCGACGATCGGACGGGACGCGACTGGGGCTGCGCTGGTAGGCCATAAGAACTCCTGTGAATGTCGTCGGCACGGGATTCGTGACGGGACGACGCACTGCATGAACGCGGTGGCGGAACGGTCGGGGACCCTGCCGCTGCCGGCTGCCCCGGCCAGTGCGGGGGCACGGGACCGAGGGTATTGCGTGTGACAGGCTTATGGGGTGCCGCCCGGCGCGACCCATGTCGCGACGGTCCGGATGGCACCGGCCACCACGCGCGCGGCCTTCCAGCGGAGCGGCCGCCGCGCAAGCGGCGAACGCGGATCAGCGGCGTCGACGCACCGGGGGACGCGCGCCGCCGGTCGGAGCGTTGCTGTCCTTGTGCCGGAAATTGATACGGCCCTTCGTCAGGTCGTACACCGACAGTTCGATCGTCACGCGGTCGCCCGCGAGGATCCGGATATGGTGCTTGCGCACGCGACCCGACGCATAGCAGCCAACTACCGCGCCGTTGTCGAGGGTGACGCGAAACCGGCTATCGGGGAGGACTTCCTCGACAAGACCGTCTACTTCGATGAGTTCTTCTTTTGCCATTGAGAGCGCCGAAAAATGAGTGGGAACAGTATGTCACTGCTTCGGTAATCGCGGCTATCGCCACCCTGCGCCGTTCCGGTCGGGAACGTATCGGACAGGACGTCGACAGCAAATCGCTGTACTGCGCGTCGTGGTGCGCGAGGGAGACCGGTGATTGACCGGCGGCCGACAGCCGGATGGCCGACGCTAAACGACGGAAAAACGACGGAAAAACGCCAAACGGGGCAGTCTGCTGACCGCCCGAAAAGAATACGCATGCCAAAGAGACGTCGCCGAAGGCGACCTGCCGGCTCCGGCGAAACAGCCCACGTGTGCCGGGCGCCATTCTGGCGCGGCTGCAGGTCAGAGAGTGAGGATGCTGCGCGGCGTCATGCCGCGGCATGCAAAGACAGATCGTCGACCGGAGGCGGCGCGACAGGAGATAAGAAAGCTTCTTGATCGCTATGTCCCATGCACTTACGCGTATAAGCGCGTTTATGATGCACCCATATTGCCCGGTTGGCTAGCGAAATCTTCGCGCCTCGGGCGCCGCGGCGCTTTTTTCGCGGGGCTGGGCCCATACGCCCTTGCAAGGTGTCGCGAAAAAGCATTGCGCGCAGGAGCACAAGAAGGCATCATTCTTCTTAATGATAATGATTCTCATTTGGAAAAAGGAGAAAAGCCATGCGTTCCAGCATCAATACGGACAGGGACGGCACTTCGTCGATGCGGCGTGCGTTCATGGCAGTGCTCGCCGTGTCGCTCACGCAGGGTGGATGGGGCGCCGCGGCGGGGAGCAAGTGGAACACCCTGCCACGGCATTCGACCCTGAAAACCGGTAACTGACGCAGCGCCGGTTTTTCCTGCGCGGGAGTGCGTCATGCCGCGTTTTCCGGTCGACCCTCCCGCGCCGTACGACGCGGCCCGTCGTTTATTCGGGGACGGCGATGTCGCCGTCGACCAGCTGCCAACCATACGCGTCGGCGAATTCTTTCGCTTCTGCGGGTTCGACGAACAACGGCATGTCCGCGCAGCCCTGGAACGGATAGATGACACGTTTGTCGCTGACCCGGACCACTTTGAGCGTGGGCACGGTGCCGCTCGACGTACGACGTGAGGACGCGGTGACGAGGTAGTTGTCGCGGGCGGGGTTCTTCCCTGTGGAGAGCATATCGTTGACGCCGTTCGGCGGGCTCGAGCTGTTCATGAACGCTGCCCTACAGACCGCTGACCGATTGCCCGGCGATCTTTCCATCGATCACCTGTTCGGCAAAGAGTGTCGACGCGCGACGCGCATCGCCCGCATCGGGAAACGGCGCGGCCGCGACGACGCGGAAGACCTTGCTGCCGGTCTGCACATCCTGGCTGTCGCGCTTGCAGATTTTCACCGAGGCGTCGAAGCCGGTCGAGTGCGAGCGCGAGCCATCCGGGCGACGGGGAACATGCGAATAGATCAGCGGGTAAATGTCGAATCCGCGGTAGCTTCTGATGGTGTCGTTCATGGTGTTTCGTCCTGATGCTTCTGCGTGTCGAGGCGGCAGGTGCCGCGTCGACCTTCTGCGTTATCGCCGTCCGGCCTTGCCTGGAAGCGGGATATCGGGGAGAGGGGTGCTGATTGGAATGCCGGGTCTGAAATCGACAACCCAGTCTAACACGCTGTTGCCGGCGCTGCGCAATGTTGATGCCAGGGACGTTTCGATGTCGGAAAGTTCGTGACCGCGAGGCATGGCTGATCCGCCGCGATAGGCGATGCATGTCGCAATGCGCCAGCCAGGCGCCATCGGAAAAGCCGCTTATGCAGGAAAAGAAATGCGGTGCGACGATCGGCGACGGTATCGCGCTGACATGAGGAAAAGTGGGGAATGAACGGGGGAATGAAAACAGAAGGGCGGACGCGGAGCGTAAAGCGAAGCATGCCGCGACGAGTATGTCGCGGCGCGTTCGTTGCGGGATCACACGGTTTCCGGATTCCGGTGCGGGGACTGTCATAAATTTTGTGTGCGGGGCTAACATATCGAAAAAGGACGATGTACAGCCATGGCACGCAAACCGAAGACACCGCCGCGGAAATTGCCCGCGATTCCCCAGGAGCTGATCGACCAGTTTGTAAAAGGCCCGATGACGGCCGAAGCCGTCCAGGATGCCGCGATGGCGTTCAAGAAGGCGCTGATCGAGCGGGCCCTGGGCGCTGAGATGGGCCACCACCTCGGTTACGCCACCGGCACGGAACGCCCGCCCGAGACCACGAACCAGCGCAACGGCCGCAGCGCCAAGACCGTGCTCACGGACGATGGCCCGTTGGCGTTGCAGATTCCG
>NZ_JAPMXC010000009.1 GCF_026624755.1 Robbsia betulipollinis | reverse complement strand
CGGGCAGGCGTCACACCCTATACGTCCACTTTCGTGTTTGCAGAGTGCTGTGTTTTTATTAAACAGTCGCAGCCACCAGTTTATTGCAACCCTTTCACCCTTTCGGCGCGAGCCGATCAAGCTACCAGGGCGTACCTTATCCCGAAGTTACGGTACCAATTTGCCGAGTTCCTTCTCCCGAGTTCTCTCAAGCGCCTTAGAATACTCATCTCGCCCACCTGTGTCGGTTTGCGGTACGGTCTTGTTAGACTGAAGCTTAGAGGCTTTTCTTGGAACCACTTCCGATTGCTTCGTCACCTGAGTGACTGGCCTCGCACCCTTGAATTCCGCACCCGGATTTGCCTAAGTGCCTTCTCCAATGCAAGGACCGGGACTTCCAACACCCGGACAACCTTCCGCGATCCGTCCCCCCATCGCATCTAACAATGGTGCAGGAATATTAACCTGCTTCCCATCAGCTACGCATCTCTGCCTCGCCTTAGGGGCCGACTCACCCTACGCCGATGAACGTTGCGTAGGAAACCTTGGGCTTACGGCGAGGGGGCTTTTCACCCCCTTTATCGCTACTCATGTCAGCATTCGCACTTCCGATACCTCCAGCACACTTTACAATGCACCTTCGCAGGCTTACGGAACGCTCTCCTACCATGCACAATAAATTGTGCATCCGCAGCTTCGGTGACTGGCTTAGCCCCGTTACATCTTCCGCGCAGGACGACTCGATCAGTGAGCTATTACGCTTTCTTTAAAGGATGGCTGCTTCTAAGCCAACCNCGCGTTCGCTCCAATGACCTATGTATTCAGTCAGAGGTGACCCATACGGGCCGGGTTTCCCCATTCGGACATCTTCGGATCAAAGCTTGTTTGCCAGCTCCCCGAAGCTTTTCGCAGGCTACCGCGTCCTTCATCGCCTGTAATCGCCAAGGCATCCACCACATGCACTTATTCGCTTGACCCTATAACGAGTACGTCTCGCGACTCTCTCAAATCGTTTGACGCCACGCTACAGGTTTTGAGTATCGGTTTGTGCCGTATTCCAAGTGGCCTACCGAGGTAGACCGCTTAAAGATACTTGATACAATCACAACCCAAACGTCATCCACGCGCCATCTCTAACGCGCTTCAGACGTTTATTGAACTTCTTCCAGATTTTTAAAGAACGACAGCCGATGGGTATTGCTACCCTTCAGTAGTTGGCAATTGCCAAGCCGAAACACTCAATTAAATGTTTTGGCTTGGGAATTTGGTGGAGGCTGACGGGATCGAACCGACGACCCCCTGCTTGCAAAGCAGGTGCTCTCCCAGCTGAGCTAAGCCCCCAAATGCAGTACTTCCGGAGTCCATAACTCCAGCCGTTATTGCAACCACTTGGACTAAATGGTGGGTCTGGTTGGATTCGAACCAACGACCCCCGCCTTATCAAGACGGTGCTCTAACCGACTGAGCTACAGACCCCTTCAGTCTGTCGTATTGACAGCCGATAAGCGTGAGCGCTCAATTTAAGACGCTGCTCGAGAAAGGAGGTGATCCCGCGGTGCAGCGGTGCGGCGTCACGAATCTGGGAAGAAGTTCAATCTGGGGTGCGAGTGTATCGGCACACGACCGATGCTGCATAACCTGCACACGTTGGCTGCGGTATTGCACGCAGTCTTAAAACGTACTGGTTATAGGATCAAGCCTCACGGGCAATTAGTACTGGTTAGCTTAACGCATTACTGCGCTTCCACACCCAGCCTATCAACGTCCTGGTCTCGAACGACCCTTCAGGGGAATCAAGTTCCCAGGGATATCTCATCTCAAGGCGAGTTTCCCGCTTAGATGCTTTCAGCGGTTATCTCTTCCGAACATAGCTACCCGGCGATGCCACTGGCGTGACAACCGGTACACCAGAGGTTCGTCCACTCCGGTCCTCTCGTACTAGGAGCAGCCCCCTTCAAATATCCAACGCCCACGGCAGATAGGGACCAAACTGTCTCACGACGTTTTAAACCCAGCTCACGTACCTCTTTAAATGGCGAACAGCCATACCCTTGGGACCGGCTACAGCCCCAGGATGAGATGAGCCGACATCGAGGTGCCAAACACCGCCGTCGATATGAACTCTTGGGCGGTATCAGCCTGTTATCCCCAGAGTACCTTTTATCCGTTGAGCGATGGCCCTTCCATACAGAACCACCGGATCACTATGACCTGCTTTCGCACCTGCTCGACTTGTCGGTCTCGCAGTTAAGCACGCTTATGCCATTGCACTATGAGCACGATTTCCGACCGTACTTAGCGTACCTTCGTACTCCTCCGTTACACTTTGGGAGGAGACCGCCCCAGTCAAACTGCCTACCATGCACTGTTCCCGAACCCGATTCAGGGTCCCAGGTTAGAACCGCAAACAAACCAGGGTGGTATTTCAAGGTTGGCTCCATAAGGACTGGCGTCCCTACTTCAAAGCCTCCCACCTATCCTACACAGATTTGTTCACAATCCAATGCAAAGCTACAGTAAAGGTTCATGGGGTCTTTCCGTCTAGCCGCGGGTAGATTGCATCATCACAAACACTTCAACTTCGCTGAGTCTCGGGAGGAGACAGTGTGGCCATCGTTACGCCATTCGTGCAGGTCGGAACTTACCCGACAAGGAATTTCGCTACCTTAGGACCGTTATAGTTACGGCCGCCGTTTACCGGGACTTCAATCAAGAGCTTGCACCCCATCATTTAATCTTCCGGCACCGGGCAGGCGTCACACCCTATACGTCCACTTTCGTGTTTGCAGAGTGCTGTGTTTTTATTAAACAGTCGCAGCCACCAGTTTATTGCAACCCTTTCACCCTTTCGGCGCGAGCCGATCAAGCTACCAGGGCGTACCTTATCCCGAAGTTACGGTACCAATTTGCCGAGTTCCTTCTCCCGAGTTCTCTCAAGCGCCTTAGAATACTCATCTCGCCCACCTGTGTCGGTTTGCGGTACGGTCTTGTTAGACTGAAGCTTAGAGGCTTTTCTTGGAACCACTTCCGATTGCTTCGTCGCCTAAGCGACTGGCCTCACACCCTTGAATTCCGCACCCGGATTTGCCTAAGTGCCTTCTCCAATGCAAGGACCGGGACTTCCAACACCCGGACAACCTTCCGCGATCCGTCCCCCCATCGCATCTAACAATGGTGCAGGAATATTAACCTGCTTCCCATCAGCTACGCATCTCTGCCTCGCCTTAGGGGCCGACTCACCCTACGCCGATGAACGTTGCGTAGGAAACCTTGGGCTTACGGCGAGGGGGCTTTTCACCCCCTTTATCGCTACTCATGTCAGCATTCGCACTTCCGATACCTCCAGCACNCTTTACAANGCACCTTCGCAGGCTTACGGAACGCTCTCCTACCATGCANAATAAATTNTGCATCCGCAGCTTCGGTGACTGGCTTAGCCCCGTTACATCTTCCGCGCAGGACGACTCGATCAGTGAGCTATTACGCTTTCTTTAAAGGATGGCTGCTTCTAAGCCAACCTCCTGACTGTTTTAGCCTTCCCACTTCGTTTCCCACTTAGCCAATCTTGGGGACCTTAGCTGGCGGTCTGGGTTGTTTCCCTCTTGACACCGGACGTTAGCACCCGATGTCTGTCTCCCGTGATTGCACTCTTCGGTATTCGGAGTTTGCTATGGCGTAGTAATCCGCAATGGACCCCACAACCATGACAGTGCTCTACCCCCGAAGGTGATACACGAGGCACTACCTAAATAGTTTTCGGAGAGAACCAGCTATTTCCAGACTTGTTTAGCCTTTCACCCCTATCCACAGCTCATCCCCTAATTTTTCAACATTAGTGGGTTCGGACCTCCAGTACGTGTTACCGCACCTTCATCCTGGCCATGGATAGATCGTCTGGTTTCGGGTCTACGCCCAGCAACTAAAGCGCCCTATTCGGACTCGCTTTCGCTACGCCTTCCCTAGTCGGTTAAGCTTGCTACTGAACGTAAGTCGCTGACCCATTATACAAAAGGTACGCAGTCACCCCACAAGGAGGCTCCTACTGTTTGTATGCATGCGGTTTCAGGATCTATTTCACTCCCCTCCCGGGGTTCTTTTCGCCTTTCCCTCACGGTACTGGTTCACTATCGGTCGATTACGAGTATTTAGCCTTGGAGGATGGTCCCCCCATATTCAGACAGGATTTCTCGTGTCCCGCCCTACTTGTCGTACCCCTAGTTCCACACATCGGTTTTCGCATACAGGGCTATCACCTGCTATGGCCAGACTTTCCAGACTGTTCTGCTAACCGTCGNGCTAAAAGGTACAAGGCTGATCCCATTTCGCTCGCCACTACTCTGGGAATCTCGGTTGATTTCTTTTCCTGCGGCTACTTAGATGTTTCAGTTCACCGCGTTCGCTCCAATGACCTATGTATTCAGTCAGAGGTGACCCATACGGGCCGGGTTTCCCCATTCGGACATCTTCGGATCAAAGCTTGTTTGCCAGCTCCCCGAAGCTTTTCGCAGGCTACCGCGTCCTTCATCGCCTGTAATCGCCAAGGCATCCACCACATGCACTTATTCGCTTGACCCTATAACGAGTACGTCTCGCGACTCTCTCAAATCGTTTGGCGCCACGCTACAGGTTTTGAGTATCGGTTTGTGCCGTATTCCAAGTGACTTCATCGGAGTTACCCCCGATCAAGTCGCTTAAAGATACTTGATACAATCACAACCCAAACGTCGTCCACGCGCCATCTCTAACGCGCTTCCAACGTTTATTGAACTTCTTCCAGATTTTTAAAGAACGACAGCCGACGGGTATTGCTACCCTTCAGTAGTTGGCAATTGCCAAGCCGAAACACTCGTCACGTACGGCATGTACGCGAAGCGCTTAGGCTTGGGAATTTGGTGGAGGCTGACGGGATCGAACCGACGACCCCCTGCTTGCAAAGCAGGTGCTCTCCCAGCTGAGCTAAGCCCCCAAATGCAGTACTTCCGAGGCGATAGCTCAGTCGTTATTGCAACCACTTGGACTAAAATGGTGGGTCTGGTTGGATTCGAACCAACGACCCCCGCCTTATCAAGACGGTGCTCTAACCGACTGAGCTACAGACCCCTTCAGTCTGTCGTATTGACAGCCGATAAGCGTGAGCGCTCAATTTAAGACGCTGCTCGAGAAAGGAGGTGATCCAGCCGCACCTTCCGATACGGCTACCTTGTTACGACTTCACCCCAGTCATGAATCCTACCGTGGTGACCGTCCTCCTTGCGGTTAGACTAGCCACTTCTGGTAAAACCCACTCCCATGGTGTGACGGGCGGTGTGTACAAGACCNGCTCGAGAAAGGAGGTGATCCAGCCGCACCTTCCGATACGGCTACCTTGTTACGACTTCACCCCAGTCATGAATCCTACCGTGGTGACCGTCCTCCTTGCGGTTAGACTAGCCACTTCTGGTAAAACCCACTCCCATGGTGTGACGGGCGGTGTGTACAAGACCCGGGAACGTATTCACCGCGACATGCTGATCCGCGATTACTAGCGATTCCAGCTTCATGCAGTCGAGTTGCAGACTACAATCCGGACTACGATCGGTTTTCTGAGATTAGCTCCCCCTCGCGGGTTGGCGACCCTCTGT
This sequence comes from Robbsia betulipollinis, assembly GCF_026624755.1. NCBI lineage: Bacteria > Pseudomonadati > Pseudomonadota > Betaproteobacteria > Burkholderiales > Burkholderiaceae > Robbsia > Robbsia betulipollinis. The sequence goes on along the minus strand of NZ_JAPMXC010000009.1, from coordinate 3,265 downwards.
ACCGACCATTGTATGACGTGTGAAGCCCTACCCTATGACGTGTGAAGCCCTACCCATAAGGGCCATGAGGACTTGACGTCATCCCCACCTTCCTCCGGTTTGTCACCGGCAGTCTCCCTAGAGTGCTCCCTTGCGGGTAGCAACTAAGGACAAGGGTTGCGCTCGTTGCGGGACTTAACCCAACATCTCACGACACGAGCTGACGACAGCCATGCAGCACCTGTGTTACGGNTCTCTTTCGAGCACTCCCACCTCTCAGCGGGATTCCGTACATGTCAAGGGTAGGTAAGGTTTTTCGCGTTGCATCGAATTAATCCACATCATCCACCGCTTGTGCGGGTCCCCGTCAATTCCTTTGAGTTTTAATCTTGCGACCGTACTCCCCAGGCGGTCAACTTCACGCGTTAGCTACGTTACTAAGGAAATGAATCCCCAACAACTAGTTGACATCGTTTAGGGCGTGGACTACCAGGGTATCTAATCCTGTTTGCTCCCCACGCTTTCGTGCATGAGCGTCAGTGTTGGCCCAGGGGGCTGCCTTCGCCATCGGTGTTCCTCCGCATATCTACGCATTTCACTGCTACACGCGGAATTCCACCCCCCTCTGCCAGACTCTAGCTTGCCAGTCACAAATGCAGTTCCCAGGTTGAGCCCGGGGATTTCACATCTGTCTTAACAAACCGCCTGCGCACGCTTTACGCCCAGTAATTCCGATTAACGCTTGCACCCTACGTATTACCGCGGCTGCTGGCACGTAGTTAGCCGGTGCTTATTCTTCCGGTACCGTCATCAGCTCAGGGTATTATCCCGAGCCTTTTCTTCCCGAACAAAAGTGCTTTACAACCCGAAGGCCTTCTTCACACACGCGGCATTGCTGGATCAGGCTTTCGCCCATTGTCCAAAATTCCCCACTGCTGCCTCCCGTAGGAGTCTGGGCCGTGTCTCAGTCCCAGTGTGGCTGGTCGTCCTCTCCCCCCATATTCAGACAGGATTTCTCGTGTCCCGCCCTACTTGTCGTACCCCTAGTTCCACACATCGGTTTTCGCATACAGGGCTATCACCTGCTATGGCCAGACTTTCCAGACTGTTCTGCTAACCGTCGCGCTAAAAGGTACAAGGCTGATCCCATTTCGCTCGCCACTACTCTGGGAATCTCGGTTGATTTCTTTTCCTGCGGCTACTTAGATGTTTCAGTTCACCGCGTTCGCTCCAATGACCTATGTATTCAGTCAGAGGTGACCCATACGGGCCGGGTTTCCCCATTCGGACATCTTCGGATCAAAGCTTGTTTGCCAGCTCCCCGAAGCTTTTCGCAGGCTACCGCGTCCTTCATCGCCTGTAATCGCCAAGGCATCCACCACATGCACTTATTCGCTTGACCCTATAACGAGTACGTCTTGCGACTCTCTCAAATCGTTTGACGCCACGCTACAGGTTTTGAGTATCGGTTTGTGCCGTATTCCAAGTGGCCTACCGAAGTAGGCCGCTTAAAGATACTTGATACAATCACAACCCAAACGTCATCCACGCGCCATCTCTAACGCGCTTCAGACGTTTATTGAACTTCTTCCAGATTTTTAAAGAACGACAGCCGATGGGTATTGCTACCCTTCAGTAGTTGGCAATTGCCAAGCCGAAACACTCAATTAAATGTTTTGGCTTGGGAATTTGGTGGAGGCTGACGGGATCGAACCGACGACCCCCTGCTTGCAAAGCAGGTGCTCTCCCAGCTGAGCTAAGCCCCCAAATGCAGTACTTCCGAGGCGATAGCTCAGTCGTTATTGCAACCACTTGGACTAAATGGTGGGTCTGGTTGGATTCGAACCAACGACCCCCGCCTTATCAAGACGGTGCTCTAACCGACTGAGCTACAGACCCCTTCAGTCTGTCGTATTGACAGCCGATAAGCGTGAGCGCTCAATTTAAGACGCTAGCTCGAGAAAGGAGGTGATCCAGCCGCACCTTCCGATACGGCTACCTTGTTACGACTTCACCCCAGTCATGAATCCTACCGTGGTGACCGTCCTCCTTGCGGTTAGACTAGCCACTTCTGGTAAAACCCACTCCCATGGTGTGACGGGCGGTGTGTACAAGACCCGGGAACGTATTCACCGCGACATGCTGATCCGCGATTACTAGCGATTCCAGCTTCATGCAGTCGAGTTGCAGACTACAATCCGGACTACGATCGGTTTTCTGAGATTAGCTCCCCCTCGCGGGTTGGCGACCCTNCGGTGCTTATTCTTCCGGTACCGTCATCAGCTCAGGGTATTATCCCGAGCCTTTTCTTCCCGAACAAAAGTGCTTTACAACCCGAAGGCCTTCTTCACACACGCGGCATTGCTGGATCAGGCTTTCGCCCATTGTCCAAAATTCCCCACTGCTGCCTCCCGTAGGAGTCTGGGCCGTGTCTCAGTCCCAGTGTGGCTGGTCGTCCTCTCAGACCAGCTACAGATCGTCGCCTTGGTAGGCCTTTACCCCACCAACTAGCTAATCTGCCATCGGCCGCCCCTATAGCGAGAGGTCTTGCGATCCCCCCCTTTCCTGCGTACAGCGTATGCGGTATTAATCCGGCTTTCGCCGGGCTATCCCCCACTACAGGACACGTTCCGATGTATTACTCACCCGTTCGCCACTCGTCAGCGGAGCAAGCTCCCTGTTACCGTTCGACTTGCATGTGTAAGGCATGCCGCCAGCGTTCAATCTGAGCCAGGATCAAACTCTTAAGTTTAATTCCTGTTACTGTTTTCTATTCTTTCGAATAGGTCGCTCAACTCAAGAATCAACAAGGTTTGAACATTGACCGAGGCCAACATTCTTTCCTTACTTTTTCTCTCGTGTGAGACTTCTTGATACTTTCGCATTCCCGCCACTCCGAGGAGCGGCGGGTGCGTCGCCATCAAGCGCCCACACTTATCGGCTGTAAATTTTTAAAGAGCAATGCAGCGNCAGGGACTTCGTCNCCTGCCTACTGCTTGCTGCCGGTTAAGTACCGTGCAGCAGAGAAGCGAGATTATGTACCGCTTCTGCAATTTCGTCAAGCATTTTGTTTCGGCTTTCGCTGCAACATCCTGTTCGACCCGGCGGGTTCGGCGTCCTGCCGGTCAAGCGTCAAACACCCGCTCCACCGTTGCCAAACCCCCGTCCCGCCTCGCTTTCACCGCCTGCGCCGCGCCGCTTTCGCGGCACTCGCTGGCCTGTTTCTGCAGCGGGGAGGCGAATATTAGATCCGTTCCGCCATCCGTGCAAGCGGTTTTCGAAAAAA
>NZ_JAPMXC010000008.1 GCF_026624755.1 Robbsia betulipollinis | reverse complement strand
CTGCATGCCGACGACACTCCGGTGCCCGTGCTGGCTCCTGGGCGTGGCAAGACCGCGACGGGGCGCCTGTGGGCCTACGTGCGGGATGAGCGGCCCAGCGGGAGTACGGCACCTGCCGCCGTATGGATGGCCTACACGCCGGACCGGCGCGGCGAACATCCGCAGAGCCATTTGCAGGCGTTCGACGGCATCATCCATGCCGATGGCTTCGCGGGCTACGACAAACTCTACGTCGACGGTACGCGTGTACCGGCCGCATGCTGGGCACACGTGCGCCGCAAGTTCCACGACATCACTCAGTCGCATCCGTCACCGACGGCAGGCGAAGCGGTACGCCGCATCGCGGCGCTCTATGCGATCGAAGCCGGGATACGCGGCCAACCGCCCGACCAGCGCCTGGCGACGCGCGTCGAACAAACGCAACCACTGCTGCGCGATCTGCATGCCTGGATGCAAGGCTTGCTGCCGGCCCTGTCGAGCAAGTCCGCGCTTGCCGGGGCGATCCAGTACGCGTTGAAGCGCTGGGAGGCGTTGAATACGTTCGCTCGCGACGGCCGTGCCGAAATAGACAATAACGCGGTGGAACGCGCCCTACGCGCGGATCGTGCTGCGTGGCACGGTCGATGAGGGCGCGTGGCGCTTGCTGCTGGCTCATCTACGAGGCGCACGTTGATCGGTCTGCCCGGTGGCACGCAGGTCTGGCTGATCGCCGGTGCCACCGACATGCGCCGGGGCTTCAACGGCCTGGCAGCCATCGTACAGAACACGCTTGCCTCGAACCCCTTCGGCGGCCACGTGTTCGTCTTCCGCGGGCGCCGTGGCGATCTCATTAAAGTGCTCTGGTGGGACGGCCATGGGCTGTGCCTGCTGAGCAAACGTCTGGAACGCGGGCGCTTCGTCTGGCCTCAAGTTGCCACCGGTGGCGTGCATTTAACCGCCGCGCAGCTCGCGATGCTGCTCGAGGGCATCGACTGGCGCCACACGGTACGCACCGCCCCGACGCTGGCTGCGTGAGGCGGAGGTTGTAAACGTCCCGCGGCGCCGGTAACATGGCGGTCATGGCCGCGTCACTTCCCCCTCCCGATCCCTTGCCCGACGACGTCGAGGCGCTTAAACGCATGGTCGAGCGCCTGAGCGGCGAGGTCCGCGCGCTCGAAGTGGCCGCCGACGTGCGCATGTTGCTCATCGAGAACCTGCAGATCCAGATCGCGGCGCTGCGGCGTGCGATGTACGGCCGTAAATCCGAGAAGATGGAGCAGGAAGTCGGGCAACTCGAGCTCAAGCTCGAGGAAGTGCTGCTCGACAAGGGCGAGGATCCGCCACCGCAAACGCCCGAGGCCATCGAGCGCACCCAACGCACGCGCAAGCCCCTGCCTGAGCACCTGTCGCGTGAGACGATCGATCACGCGCCCCCGCACGATCAGTGTCCGGACTGTGGTGGCGCACTTCAAGCCATCGGCGAGGATGTCGCTGAACAGCTTGAGTACGTGCCGGCAAGCTTCCGGGTGATCCGTCACGTGCGCCGCAAGCTTGGCTGCGCCTGTTGCCAAACGCTCGTGCAGGCGAGCGCGCCGTCCCGGCCGATCGCCCGCGGCCTCGCCGGCCCGGGCCTGTTGGCCCACGTGGTGGTGAGCAAATACAGTGATCATTTGCCGCTGTACCGGCAGGTGCAGATCCACGCGCGAAGCGGCGTGGAGATCGAACGCTCGACTCTGACTGAGTGGGTCGGTGGCGTGACGCGCTTGCTGCGCCCGCTGGTAGAGGCCCTGCGGCGCTACGTGATGGCCGGGGCCGTGCTGCATGCCGACGACACTCCGGTGCCCGTGCTGGCTCCTGGGCGTGGCAAGACCGCGACGGGGCGCCTGTGGGCCTACGTGCGGGATGAGCGGCCCAGCGGGAGTACGGCACCTGCCGCCGTATGGATGGCCTACACGCCGGACCGGCGCGGCGAACATCCGCAGAGCCATTTGCAGGCGTTCGACGGCATCATCCATGCCGATGGCTTCGCGGGCTACGACAAACTCTACGTCGACGGTACGCGTGTACCGGCCGCATGCTGGGCACACGTGCGCCGCAAGTTCCACGACATCACTC
>NZ_JAPMXC010000007.1 GCF_026624755.1 Robbsia betulipollinis | reverse complement strand
ATCGAACCGTCGGTGGGGAGCCGTGGCGACAGCTACGATAATGCGCTGGCTGAAACCATCAACGGTCTGTACAAGACGGAACTGATTCATCGTCGAGCACCGTGGAAATCCCGGGAATCACTGGAACTTGCCACATTGCAATGGGTGCACTGGTTCAACCATATCCGACTGCTCGAACCCATCGGGTACATCCCACCGGCAGAAGCGGAAGCCAACTACTGGCGTAAAATCGCCAGCGAGTGCGAAAAAGCTGTTTTAACTTAAACCAACCCGCCTCCTCGATATCCGGGGCGCTTCAGAAGTCCGTGAACGGGCCGTTCGTCTGGTGCGCGAGCAGCGTGGCGAGCATGCATCACTGTGGGCGGAAGTTGGATCGATTGCCCCCATGATCGGCTGTTCCAGCCATACGCTGCTTGAGTGGGTCAAGCGGGAGGAAGTGGACAGTGGCGAGCGGGATGGCGTGCCCAGCACTGAACGGGAACGCGTAAAAGCGTTAGAACGCGAGGTCAAGGAATTGCGCCGTGCCAACGAGATTCTGAAGCTTGCCAGGTAGGTTCAATGGGTCACTGCAACATCCTCCCGTAGTTTATCGGCCGGAGACATGAAGCCTAAGGTCTTTCTCGGTCGTTCATTCAGGCGCGCTGCGATTTTGTTCAACCGAGCCTGCGAGTATTGATCGAGCTGCGTACCGTGAAGCAAATATTGGCGCAGAAGCCTGTTCGTGTTTTCGTTGGTACCTCGTTGCCAGGGACTTCGTGGATCGCAGAAGTAGACCTTCACATCCGTGGCGATCGTGAAGTCTTTGTGGTTTGCCAGCTCCATGCCACGATCCCAGGTGAGCGACTTGCGCAGATGCTGCGGCAACCGCCTCACCTCGCGTTTTAGCCCGGCTATAACGCTCACCGTATCTTTTCCCTTTACCATTCACTAGAATGGTGAACCTCGAGCGCCGTTCAACCAGCGTGGCGACGTGAGTATTGTTGGCGCCACTGACAAGGTCTCCTTCCCAGTGACCAGGTATCGCGCGGTCGGCCGCTTCGGGCGGTCGCTTGTGAATTGAAACGGCATCAGCTATCTTGTTGCGAACGCCCTTGGTGCTGGAAAAGCGTGAATGACGCATCTTGCGTTTGGTTCGCAAATGATACTGCAGCTCTTTCTTTAGACCGCCGCGCGCCTGCACGAACAGGCTACGATAGATCGTTTCGTGAGACACGCGCATCGACTCGTTATCGGTATATCGAAGCTTAAGCCAGCCGCTTACTTGTTCCGGAGACCATTCGCGAGAAAGCTTACGTTCGACAGCGTAGCGCAAGCGCGGGTTCTGCTCCAGCAGGCAACGTTTGGGCCGCAGGCTGACCTTCAAGGCTCTCTCGTCCGCTTCCAGAGCCCGATAACGGGTTGCTCCACCGTTACGCGCAATCTCACGGGAAATTGTGGACGGTGCACGATTCAACGTAAGCGTCCAGCCAGTACATCTTCTCCATCCGATCTAAAAGCGCGAGGATTGCCGATTTCATAACGGGATCGGAAGCGATGAGAGAAGAGCCGGATGTAATCGAGGTCAAGCCGTCGACAGCACGTCGACGCTTTAGCACGACGTTCAAGCGGGAACTGGTGGAACAGACGTTGCGCCCCGACGTCTCGATGGCCGCGGTGGCGTTAGCCAACGGCCTCAACACGAACCAGCTTGCCCGATGGCGGCGCGAGTATTTATTGGGTACGGGTGCCAGTCCGATGCCATTGCCCGCACAGATGCTCGGGCAGGGGCTTGCGCGTGCGTTGGGTCCGCTCGATGGTCTCGGGCGTTTGCGGAGGCGGATCCTCACCCTTGTCGAGCAGCACCTCCTCGAGCTTGAGCTCGAGTTGCCCGACCTCCTGTTCCATCTTCTCGGATTTACGGCCGTACATCGCCCGCCGCAGCGCCGCGATCTGGATCTGCAGGTTCTCGATGAGCAACGAGCGCACGTCGGCGGCCACTTCGAGTGCGCGGACCTCGCCGCTCAGGCGCTCGACCATGCGTTTAAGCGCCTCGACGTCGTCGGGCAAGGGATCGGGAGGGGGACGTGACGCGGCCATGGCCGCCATGTTACCGGCGCCGCGGGACGTTTACAACCTCCGCCTCACGCAGCCAGCGTCGGGGCGGTGCGTACCGTGTGGCGCCAGTCGATGCCCTCTAGCAGCATCGCGAGCTGCGCGGCGGTCAAATGCACGCCACCGGTGGCAACTTGGGGCCAGACGAAGCGCCCGCGCTCCAGACGTTTGCTCAGCAGACACAGGCCATGGCCGTCCCACCAGAGCACTTTAATGAGATCGCCGCGGCGCCCGCGGAAGACGAACACGTGGCCGCCGAAGGGGTTCGAGGCGAGTGTGTTCTGGACGATGGCGGCCAGGCCGTTGAAGCCCCGGCGCATGTCGGTGGCACCGGCGATCAGCCAGACCTGCGTGCCACCGGGCAGACCGATCAACGTGCGCCTCGTAGATGAACCAGCAGCAAGCGCCACGCGTCCTCATCGACCGTGCCACGCAGCACGATCGTGTTCGCCCCCTGCCGCCACTCGATCTCGCCTGACACGGGCGGGGTGGCCCCAGGCTGAGACGCCGCGAGTGGAGCGGGTTCGATCATCCTGACGGGTACCAGTGCGGGCAACGGCATCGGACTGGCACCCGTATCCAATAAATACTCGCGCCGCCACCGGGCAAGCTGGTTCGTGTTGAGGCCGTTGGCTAACGCCACCGCGGCCATCGAGACGTCGGGGCGCAACGTCTGTTCCACCAACTCCCGCTTGAACGTCTTACTGAAGCGTCGACGTGCTGTCGACGGCTTGACCTCGACTACATCCGGCTCTTCTCTCATCGCATCCGACTCCGTTATGAAATCGGCAATCCTCGCGCTTTTAGATCGGACGGAGAAGATGTACTGGCTGGACGCTTACTCTTAGGCTACATATAGCGCGAAGCTACATACGAAGTCAGCTAGTGCTCAAACTCTAATCGTCGAAGGATGCGAGAGATGCGCGTAGCCCCCATGGTGACGACACCAAGTACGTGGATTGTTACCAGCGCCCCGGAAGCTGTGACCTAGATTTCGAATCTATTTGTTAGCGTCAATGGCACTCCGGATAGCAGATCTTCCAGTGTAGATCGTTGGAACTGCCAATGATCTTCCTGCGTCAAAGCATAAGTAACCCTGGAAAACCTTGTTAGGCCGAGCCGCTGCACTACAGTATTCGAATATTGTAGCTTGAACTGGCCAGAGTTTGATAGACACTTACGAGCCGTTTAACGCATTGCGCCGCTCAAACTCGACGGGCGACAGGTGGCCCACGAAGCCGTGTCGGCGAATTGGGTTGTAGAACATCTCAATGTAATCGAACACGTCCGTAGTTGCCATCGCCCTGGTCGGATAGATTCGCCGTTTTATTCGTTCCTTTTTCAACGCCCCGAAGAAGCTCTCTGCTACGGCATTATCGTGGCAGTTACCGCGCCGACTCATGCTCGGTACCATATGATGAGCCTTCAGAAACGACTGCCAGTCATCACTGGTGAACTGGCTACCTTGATCTGAATGAATCATAACGCCTGGTTCCGGCTTGCGTTTCCATACCGCAGCCAACAGCGCCTGTAATACCAGACCACTGGTCATGGTGGATCGCGTCGCCCAGCCAACGATCTGCCGCGAATACAAATCCATGACCGCTGCCAGATACAGCCACCCCTCATAGGTCCGGATGTACGTGATATCTGTTACCCAAACCTTATTCGGCGCGTCAGGCGCAAAGTCCCGATTCAATACATTGGCAATCAAACCGACCGGACCGCCACGGTAACGTGGTTTGCCGCCGTACCCCACCTCAGCTCGTAGGCCCTCGCCATGCATCAGCCGAAGCACGCGGTGACGGCTGCATGTCTCGCCCAATTCACGCAAATCTATTGTGACCTTGCGGTAACCGTAGACGCTACCGCTGGCCAGCCACTGATGCTTGATCAGCCCCAGCAGTCGATCGTCTTCGCGCTTACGCTTGCTGTCCGACTGACGTTGCCAAGCGTAATAGCCGCTGCGATGTACGCCAAGCACCCGACACATCGTGCGCAAACAATGCTCATTGATATGGGCTCGCATGAATGCGTACCTTGCCTTTATCCCTTTGCAAAGTACGCGGCGGCACGTTCAATGGGTCGCTGCAACAGCCTCACGTAGTTTATCGGCCGGAGACATGAAGCCCAAGGTCTTTCTCGGCCTTTCATTTAGTCGCGCGGCGATTTTGTTTAGCGCAGCCTGCGAATATTGATCGAGTTGCGTGCCGTGAAGCAAGTATTGGCGCAGAAGTCGGTTCGTGTTTTCGTTGGTACCGCGCTGCCAAGGACTCCGTGGGTCGCAGAAGTAGACCCTCACGTCCGTGGCGATTGTGAAGTCTTTGTGGTTCGCCAACTCCATGCCACGATCCCAGGTGAGTGACTT